>DAOVUK010000175.1 GCA_030632625.1 Gammaproteobacteria bacterium | reverse complement strand
GCTTTTGGCGGCAATTCTTCCGTTCCCAGTTCTATTAACAAATCTTTTTTATCTGACACGTTTTCAACTCTTTTTAAATTCTTTATCGGGCAGTTTCAGGCGAATACTCTTATAGTAAAGAGCGCCCCTACACTTTTGTATTTATAGCTTATTGATAAATAATCAATTTACTTTGTAGGGGCGAATTCATTCGCCTTATTAACCATTCACTTTTTAACCCTTCACTTTTTAACCATTCACTTTTTAACCATTCACTTTTTAACCATAGGAAAGCCAAGTGCTTCTCGACGATCATAATATGCCTGGGCAACAGCTCTTGACAATGCCCGGACCCGGCCAATAAATCGGGCACGCTCTGTGACAGAAATGGCATGACGGGCATCCAGCAGATTAAATGCATGAGACGCTTTCACCATCATTTCATAAGCCGGTAAAGGTAGATTTTCTGCAATCAGGCGCTTGCTTTCTGATTCGAGATGATCAAACTGAGTGAACAGAGCAGCAACAGGTGCCTGTTCAAAGTTATAGGCTGACATTTCCACTTCATTTTGATGAAACACATCACCATAGGTGACTTTGCCTAAAGGGCCATCCGTCCATACCAGATCATAGATACTTTCAACACCTTGTAAGTACATGGCAATACGTTCTAAACCATAGGTGATTTCACCGGTGACCGGTTTACATTCCAGACCGCCCACTTGCTGAAAGTAAGTAAACTGAGTCACTTCCATACCATTAAGCCACACTTCCCATCCCAGTCCCCAGGCACCCAGAGTAGGCGATTCCCAGTTATCTTCGACGAAACGAATGTCATGTACCAGCGGATCAAGTCCGAGCATTTTTAATGAGCCCAGATACAACTCCTGAATTTCCAGCGGTGATGGTTTGATAACAACCTGAAACTGGTAATAGTGCTGCAGGCGATTGGGGTTTTCACCATAACGGCCATCGGTTGGACGCCGGCAGGGTTGAACATAGGCTGCACTCCAGGGTTCAGGGCCAATGGCGCGCAGGAATGTGGCGGGATGAAATGTACCAGCCCCCATTTCCATATCGTAGGGCTGCAGCAGAACACAGCCCTTTTCTGCCCAATAGGCTTGCAGTGACAGGATGAGCCCCTGAAATGTCGAAACACCCAATGAACTGCTTGCAGTAGTTTTGTCTGACGTTGTTTTAGACATGCTTTTATCTGGTTTCTGTTTAGTTTATTAAATTACAGCTGTATAAAAAACTGCTGATTATACCTTAAATCGATAATTGCGTCCCTCTTTTTATCCATCCCCTTTTTTGAAAGATATTGTGCTATCGTCAGGTCTGTTATTTAATACTCATAAAAAAGGACTAAGAACTAATGAAATTATTAAAAGCCGGGAAATTAATGAAAACAGGAATAGTACTGCTTTTATTCCTTGTGACTACTATGGCGAATGCCGGGAATGGATTAGTGGTTAAACCCAGTGCTTATAGTGTAGCCGAAACACTGGATCGTCTTGAACAAATTATGAAAAAGAAAGGCATTAGCATTTTTATTCGGATCAATCATGCTCAGGGCGCTGCAAGTGCAGGTCTGACTCTGGCACCGACTGAAGTCATTATTTTCGGCAATCCGAAGCTGGGCACACCGCTTATGCAAAGTCAGCGCACCTCGGCGATTGATTTGCCGTTAAAAGCCATTGCCTGGCAGGATGAAGAAGGTAAAGTATGGCTGGCCTATAATACACCGGACTATATTGCCGGCCGCCACGGCATAAATGATCAACAGGCAACTGTTAAAAAGATGACCGGCGCATTAAATAAGTTTTCCGACTTTGCCACCAAAGCAGCGCAATAAAATACACAATTGTGATAAATTTTTCATAAAAGTACGGACTTTTTTGATGAACCGTTTCTATTTGCAAAATATTAGAAATTTATTAAATGAGGCCAGCATTCAGAGATCCTACAGCGTTCATCTGATAGAGGTCAGCTGCATTACATTGTAAGGAGCAACTCCTCTAAAGCAGTTGATTGAACTATCAGACTATGCTGAATCTTCAATCATCTCAATCAGATTTCGTCCCCTGTTCTTGGCTTTATAGAGAGCTGCGTCAGCCCGTTGATAAGCACTTTCCCAACTGGGCGACAGAGTGCTGTTGAATACATAGATACCGATAGAAACTGAGACTTTCAGATCATTTGTATCGATAGTCCTGGGAATATTGTTGTGGTATTCAAGAGTCCACGCTTGTTGAAGACTCTCAAACACCGATACGATGGTGGATGGATCGATGTCAATGAGTAAGGCACTGAACTCATCACCACCCATTCGGCACAGGTGATCAGATGGACGAAGAAAACGCTTTTCCATTTGCCGGGCAAGATCAATCAACAACTGGTCACCCTGGTGATGTCCATAAAGGTCGTTATGCTCTTTGAAGTTATCGACGTCAATCATTATCAATGCAAGGAACAAATGATTACGCCTTGCTCTTGAGATCTCCTGCTCATATAATTGAGCAAATTTTCTTCTGTTATCAAGACCTGTCAGAGGGTCAGTGGTCGATTGTCGTTCCAGCTCCAGAATGCTCTTGTTCAGATGATCGAGTGTTTCATTATAGGTAAGAGCAATTTTTTTGAGCTCATGAGATCCGCTTAACAGTTGTGGAATATTAACCGGCGACTTATTCTGTATAGCAGAAAGTACCAGGTTAAGCGGCTTTATCAGCCAGTGGCGAATATAAAGTGCAAAAATGAGTATTCCAGAGATTGAGAGTACCAATGAGAATAATAGGAATCGTTTAAACTGTTCCTTAATAAGTAAAACTTTCTTTTCATCGAAGACAATTTTAGCCAGATAACGTGTTGAATATTCTTTAATGAAGGCACCGGAAAAACCTTCTAGCTGGATGTAATAACTGCTAATTTTTTTGCCCTGTGCATCAGTTGTATGTATTTGATAGGGAATATCATTGCTGGTGACATTATTAAATGCCAGTTGATCGCTTTTAGTTTTTAATGCACTTTGTTTGGCCAGTGTTATCTTATTCTTAGTGTTTTTTTCCGGGATAAAAGTCATAGGTATGAGTATCTTATCCCAAAACTCAATGAACATAGATATCTTTGCATCTTCTCTGCTGGAAATATAATCATTAAGACTCTTAAAATATTCATTGAAATCCGGATCGATAAAGCCAAGTTCCAGGTAGCGATTATCGTCAAGTACTGACATCGAATAAATTTTAACTTTTTTGCTGATGAATTCTATATTGGGTTGCCCGACTGCAATCTGCCCGGTTTGTCTTACTTTTTTTAAGTAATTTTTTACATCTCGGAATGGAGATGCACTAAAGTCAAGTCCCAGATCAGGGGGAAATGTCGTTTCAGTTATCTTCAAATCAGCATTGATAATATATAATTCGACAGGAAAATCTGCCTTTTTTTCCAGAATTTTCTGTATTGCCTGTAACTTAGAAATACTATTAGCATCCAGAATAAGTGTGCGGGCTAACTGGTGCAGTTGCAGGTAATCCCGCTTCTTCTGTGCAAGGAGTTTATCAAGAAGATTGAAAGAAAGATTAATCTGGGTTCGGATATCATTTAATAGATATTGTTGACTGGCTTGTTCATTTTTCTCTATATCAGAAAGAATGAAATTAAAACTTATATATGACAACACACTTGATGCTGTGAGGATAATTAATAATAGTTGAAGTAATTTTTTAGCCATTGAAATTAAACTGTATGGGGAAAATAAATTCTATAATTATAACACCTGCTCATTATATTGTGAGTCAGGTCCGCCTGATTCAAATGATCAATCATGGAAAATCGAATGAATGCCGCGAATTATAAAGTGCTATTTGACAATTATGCAGGACATATAAAAATTTATCCATCACATTGTTTTACGCAGATTAATAGATCTTATGTATTAATCATCAGATTTTTGTATCAACAGCTGCAGAACAAGGGGGCTTAATACAACAATGTATTGTCGTGTTGTGGCTCAGTGGATTTAGTTCAGGGAGGAGGAGTTTTGAAAAAATACAGAATACGGTTCTTCATAAATTTGCGTACTTTTTCAAATATCAGCAAAACTACCAAAGGAGCCGTTCGGAAATGGTGGCGTTTAACAACCGTACTGGTGGTGGAGGTGTGGTATAGTTTGGGGTCGCTGCAAGTACGGCCCTGTAGCGATCCCAAACGGTAGTAAACCGACAAAAGTACGTAAAAATGTGGAGTGGAGACCCCAGAATACTGCTGATTAAATCCGCGTGCTTCTAAGAAGTTAAGGTTGACAGTTTTTGTTTGATTTTCTGGTAAAGCAATTTATGCCCTTTTGAATTCGGGTGTACCCCGTCACTGCAAAGATATTGTTCCTTATTGTGTGCTGTAAAGGAAGCATATAAATCCAGATAGCCACAGTTCATTTCATGTGACAGCTTTTTAATGCTGAAGTTATATGTCTGAATATCCTGATCAAACCTCAGCTTGTCATGTTGATTCACTTTCCCTTCAATTGAATCGGCTATCGGCAGCAGATTAAGCAATAGAATCTCAGCTTTGAATTTTTAACATGACTTACTCATTGATGCCCAGCAGTTCAACATCAAAAATCAGTACTGAGCCGGGTGCAATTTTACCCATCGAACGATTGCCATAAGCCAGATTTGCAGGAATGAAAAAACGGGTTTTATCACCAATAACCATCAGCTGCACACCTTCAGTCCATCCGGGAATTACCTGATTTAAAGCAAAACTAATGGGTTGCCCGCGATCAACAGAACTATCAAAAATGCTGCCATCAAGAAGCGTTCCATGATAATGAACTTTTACTGTATCTTTAGCAGTCGGGTGCTGCGCTCCTTTACCCCGGGTAAGAATCTGATATTGTAATCCAGACTCTGTTTCAACAATGCCTTCCTGACTTTTATTGTTAGCCAGATATTCCGTTCCAAGGCGACTATTCACTTCGGCATCTTTATTATTTGTATCTGAGCGATAATAGAAAAAAGCAGCTAATGCCACAATGATGCTAAGGATAATAAATTTATTCATAAACCTTTCCAATGATGAGAAATTTAAAAAGTATTTTACTTGAATGGAAGCGTGTTGTAATTTTTTTATTATCAGCAGGCTTAATCACTAATAAAAGTACGCACTTGTGCGGAGAAACGTTATAATATCAATTTGATTTATTAACCTAGAATAGTCGATTTATGAAACAAGCATCTGACAAACTACCTGAACAACAGCCTGAAAAACAACGTAAAGCAGTAGCATTAATTTCCGGGGGACTGGATTCTATGCTGGCCGTTAAGGTCATTCAGGAACAGGGCATTCATGTTGAAGGAATCAATTTTTTCACCGGATTTTGTGTCGAAGGTCATACCCATGCTGTGCGGAAAAAGCATAAGGATAAACAAAAACGCAATAATGCGCTCTGGGTTGCTGAGCAGCTGGGTATTAAACTGCATATTGTTGATGTTGTTGAAGAATATAAAGATATCTTATTGAATCCGGTGCATGGTTATGGCAAAAATGTTAATCCCTGCCTGGACTGTAAAACCTTTATGGTCAAAAAAGCGCTAGAGTGGATTAAAGAGCATGACTTTGATTTTATTATAACCGGTGAGGTTGTCGGTCAGCGCCCTATGTCGCAACGCCGGGAAACCATGCCGATTGTTGCTAAAGAATCCGGCAGTAATGATTTGCTGGTCAGACCACTCAGTGCTCAACAGCTGCCGGCAACTCTGCCGGAGCGTGAAGGCTGGCTGGATCGGGAAAAAATGTATGACTTTAGTGGTCGTACCCGCAAGCCTCAGATGGCATTAGCGGCACAGTTTGGTTTTAAAGATTATGCGCAGCCGGCCGGCGGCTGCTGTATGCTGACGGATGAAAACTATGCGGTCAAATTGCAGGATATGTGGGCCAATCGCCCGAGCCGTGAATATGAGTTAGATGATATTATTATGCTCAAAATGGGCCGTCATTTTCGCCTTGCGCCTCACTTAAAAATCATTATTGGCCGGGAAGAAGGTGAAAATCATTTCATGCAGGGCTATAAACGTGAATTTGTTTCCATATTCCCGACCAGTCACCCCGGTGCTCTGTGCCTGGTTGATGGTGAATTTAAATCAGAGGAAGAACTGACCCAGGCTCTGGCTCTGGTCGCTCGCTATAGCCAGGGGAAAAGTGCACCCGAGGTTAGCCTCAGTGTTCGTCAAATGGACGGCACAGAACAGGAATACACCGTAAGCCCAATGGCGGCAGATGACATTAACAAGGAATGGATTATATGAGCCCTCAGCCAGAAAAGAGCCCTCAGCCAGTAGAGAGCCCTCAGCCGGTACCAGAAAAAAGCCATCAACTGGATGCCCGTCGTCTGCTATGTCCTTTGCCGGTGATACGTACTCAGGATGCCATTGCCAAATTAGCGACAGGTGACTTATTGACTGTGACCAGTACTGATCCCGGAGCAAAAATGGACATCCCCTGCTGGTGTCGAATTAATGGTCATGAAGTCATAGAAATCACAGATCAGGACTATGAGATCATAATTACCATTAAAGTAAGCCATTAAAATAAAAAAAGAATGCCAAAACCCCTCAATAATTTTACTTTGTCACAAATTTGCGTCGTTTTCCAAATATCTGCAAAACTACCTTAGCGGCGATTTGAAAAGAATGAGGGGGCGCTCGAAAGTGGTGTTTTTAAAGCCGGAAGTCGGTCAGGTGTCGTTCACCTTGCCGGGGACGCTTTGAACACATCCCTGTGCCGCTCTTCCTCGGCGTCCTGCCTCGAAAAGCCCCTTGCAAGGCAAACAACACCTGACCACCTTCCTACCTGCATCACG
>DAOVUK010000042.1 GCA_030632625.1 Gammaproteobacteria bacterium | reverse complement strand
AGTGATTGGGAGCAAGGTAGGGAATAGCAAACTTTTCCAGAGCAGCAGCAGTGAAGTCCAGACGTTCCGCTGCAGCATTGAGCAAATGCATACCGCCAATCACTGCACGGATGGGCTTGTCGTCGGTCAGCATCTGAATATACTCCAGGGTATTAATAACACCGGAATGCCCGCAGCCAAGCAGTATTACAACGCCCTGATATGTTTCAATATACAGGGCCTGATCATCCTCCAGTGCATCGGGGTGGTGCAGCTCCGGGTCGAGATAAAAAGGCCCACCGGTTTCTTCTATTGTATGAGTTCTGGGTATCTCACCGGTAATATGGATACCCTGCTTAATTTCAGTAGGCTTGCGGGTGTGAATGATCTGCTTTGTCAGAGAACGGATTTTATCTTCATCAGTAATGGGTGAGCCAATATTCCGGCCGTTTTGATTAAATTTTGCACCCCATGCTTCAGGATGCAGATAAAGATCGACGGGGCCTGTCATGTCCAGTGCTTCTGCAAGCCCGCCCATATGATCGTAGTGGCCATGACTCAAAACAATCGACTCAATGGCTTTTACCGGTACATTCAATAGTTCGGCATTGTGTCTTAAAGTAAGCCCCTGTCCGGTATCAAACAACAGGCAATAATCGTCAGCTTCAATGAAGAAAGAGTTCCCGTGCTCACCCAGAAGCCCGGGGCCAACAGCGGTATTTTCAACCAGTTGGGTAATGGTCAGGGTTTTAATCATGTTTTTTCAGCCTCATAATATATTAATGCTTGTGTTTGACGATCTTTTCAACAATCAGACCCTGAACTAATGCCCCGATAATGATATAAAACATCAATAGTACGGTGAAAGTATAACCAAAATAACTAACCATCAGGGGCAGCCAGGGCAGCTTGATTGCTCTGGCGTAGAGAAATGTCACAAGCAAACTATCCCTGACATTCTGTTCTCTTAAATTCGCCAGCATCTGATACCAGATATATGAAGAACCATGACTCAGTATACCTCCAAATACCGCGATAACCCATCCTTTAATTCCGCTCTGTTTTCCTAAAAGCCGGGCAATTTTTTTAGCACTCATTAAAGCCGTGAATATTCCCAACAGCACAATGACCACCAGAAATACGGGTAATAAATGCAGCATTGTTGACAGACTTGATAATAGAGCTTCAATGGTTTTGTCTGAAGAATAAACATAAAGCAGAGCATAGCCTAATAGTACGGCAGGAAGCAGATAGCGGCCATTAATTTTTTGTTTTGGTTTCGACTGCGTATTGTCTGTTTGTGTTTTCATGAAAGCAGTTGTAAAGTTTGTACCGTTGCCAATGAAATGAGCAGGACAAAAATAAAGGCCAGCAGATTGCGCGTCAGGGTAAATCGCCCCCCGAACAGACTGTATTCATAGGGTAACTGCACGACACCCAGAGTAACCCATGACAACACAAAGGCTGTAACCGCATAATAGCTCATGCCGCTCTTCAGCAGCTCACCGCCAATAAGATAGCTGATAAAGGGTTGTCCTGCAGAAACTCCGCCACTGACAGTTCCAATCAATGAATCATAAAATGCCTGTCCGCTAAACAGTGATGCCAGCATTTCGGGGGTAATAAAAACTTCAAATAAACCACTCAGCAAGATGACACTAATGAGCATAGGTAAGTTTAAAGCAAAGCCTTTGACGGATTTATAAAAGGCCTGCATAAAAGCGGGATAGTCCATTATTGAAAACCTTTGCAAGGATTATGTATCGTTTTTTCAGATAAATTAAGCAAAAAGAAGTGATGAAAAGCGGAGTAAACTCAGCAGCACTTTGCTGCTACAGTATAAGGTATAAAAGCAGGGAGTGGCCAATAAAATGGCCATCCCTGACTGGGCTGTTTACTTATAGATCGCCAAGTAACAGATATGCCATGGCCTGGGGAAGTTTCAGTCCTGATGCAGCACTACTTATCGTTGCTATATCACCACCGGACAGTGCAGCTGCAAATGCATCAAGTGCATTGCGCTCAACAATAACTAAATTATTGTAGTTATTCAGTTCTACCTGACTGAGTCCCCATGCATCCGCATCAACCGTATTTTTCTCAACCTTGAACCAGGCATGCGAGCCCTCGTCATAGAGATCATAAAGAATATTAATGGTGTCATCATCAAAATCACTCTGTGAGACCGCAATAATCTCCCCCATAATGGTATGAAACTCAGTCAGCTCATCGGTCACAAATTTCGGAAAACCATTACGTCCGCGAAATTCCTGCAACGTGGTGCGAATCAGCTCCAGAACCTCATGTGCTTCCAGTTGATCATCCTCTGCCACCAGTTCTACAGCTTCATCAATTAGATCCTGCACATGGTCAAAATAGGCTATCCAGTTTCGCCAGCTCGAACGATAGGTTCGGTAATCATCACGAAAACTGTCCCATGAAGCAACATAGAGTGACAAGGCAGGAACAGCTGGCGGCACGTCCTGGCTGGTTAGAAACAGTGCCGGGATATACACTCGTTCAAGATCGATCATTCTTTGCTTTAACACTTCATCTTTAGCTATGGCGGCACCGCTGGTCAGACACAGAAGCAGCAACATTGCGAATAGATATCGAACTTTCATTATTGACATTTAATAATTTCCTTTAATTTTAGCTATTTATTATAGTTTGAGCTACTTCCAGAGAATTAAAATATTCTTATAATAAAATACCTCTCTGATTATTTATTATCATAACATACTTATAAAAACAAAATTAAGCTGCATGACTTTGAATTAAAAGTATAAATAAAACTTTTAATTCAAGTAAACTTTTATAAAAACAACCGGGATGAATTAACTAATTGTATAATTACAAGGTGTTATCTTAATATTTTTATTATATACCTCAATAATATTAAGGTTTTCAGCCACGTATACAAATATCTTTATCACGACCCGGCTTGTTTAGATTTTGCTGCAGAACTGTCTTTGACTTACAACTTATAAACATAGAAACTTAGAAACATAAACCTGTCCTCTGCGGTGAGTTTTCCCGGCATTTACGAGTACACACTATTGCGCAACCCCTTTTATCTAACCTGTAATATAAAGGATCAGAAAAATGAAACGCCTTACTGTATCAGCAGCTATATTTCTCATGCTGTGCACAGCAAAGGGGTGGGCAGCAACTCAAATAGTGACCATTTATTTCGCCGGGACTTCGGCTGATTCGCAATGGTCATCGCCACATAAAACTGCATGGCGCAACCATGAGGAACTGCTTGCTGCTTTGTTTTCACAGCACCAGCTTCTGCCAGCACATCATAAATGGTTTGTTGACGGTATAGGTTCAGGTTGTTCTGATAAAAAGGGCGGTTTTTCTGGTGATATAAGCGGGGGCCTGGGTGATTTATTTGGCGCAGGTTTTCCTGGCCTGGATGTCTGTCGGGGCTGGCACACCAACCTGAGGGATGCAGCAGGATTTTTAGAAAATATAATAGCTCAGTATCCGGATGATGACATCATACTCAATTTACCTGGCTGGAGTCGTGGCGGGGCATTAGCGATGTGGTTTGCATCTGAACAAAACTCAAACAACACAATAAAAAGAATCAATATACTCGCGTTTGATCCCGTCATTGGTGACTTAATTGAGATGAAAAATAAACATCACTACATACTGGGCAGCAAGGTTGCACACTATGTCGGTCTATATGCTGAAAATGAACGCTCATTTATGTTTGCTCCTACCCTGCCCGGCTATGACTCCAGAAAGACTGAGGTATGGATGTTTCGGCTGCCGGGCAGTCACGAAACATTAGTCGGCAATCTGCAAAAAACCGGGCATTCCATCATTACAGCCTGCTACTTACTCGAAACAGGTTGCCCGCTGTCGCTGTTTAGTCATTCCTATCCGGATACTGAGCCAGCTCTGGAGGATGTTTATTGGGTAACCAGGGCCTTTGCTGAAAAATTATTAGGCACACCTGGCTGGGGAGGCGTGAAGTTTAGCTGGAACGGGTATGCAGAGTCAGAGGCTACCCGGGGCAGACGTGAAGTCTTTGGTGAAAAGCTTGATTCAATGTGGAACAATCCGGATATAGACTACCAATACATGCAGAGCTGGGCATTTACAGGCTTTCTTGAGGATCATGGCGGTTTATTTTCATGCTATGCATTCAATATTTTTGCCACGGGTCAGTCTGATGACCGCTGCAGCATAGATTACAGTTCAGGTGCAGCAATACCAGGAAGCAGTCTTATGCAAAAAACAACGCGCCTGACAGCAGCAGACTGGGACAGGCTTGAACACCATTGACCACCTGTTATTCACCGCTGCAGATCTGACTTACCTTAAATTTAGAATGGCACTGTTGGCCCTTGCCAGTCGATATGAGTGCTTGGCGTTGCTCTGGCCAAAGCATTTTCGGCCTTATCCCAGCCTTCACAACGATTGAGTCCTTTACGGCCTCTTGCCATATTAAGCAAACTTTTAGCTTTAGCGTATATCTGAAAAAAAATAAGGATTAGTTTTTGTTGCCTTTGAGAAACCGGGAATTGGCTGCAGATCAATTTATCATCATACAAGCCACGGTCAGTTAATCCGACAGCACCCCAGGCAAAGACTTTTATTTTTTCACCGGCAGGAAGTCTCGGACCAAGCACGACAGCATCCAGCAAGTCGCCTTCCAGACCGATGTAGGCCGGAATCGAACCATAGTTGAATGGACAGGGCAAGGGAGAGACAAAATCCAACTCTCCGGTAGAACCACGCTTCAAAAAACTACCTCGTGGTATTTCAATGACTACTTCCACCATGGGTATGCTTTGGTACACATCCGTTGAATCAGTTGATACAGATGGAATTTTTGTTTTCTCTGGCGCTGACAATAATCAATTGCTCCCTGCTAAGCAAAAAGGAAGTTTATGCCTGTTTCAGCATGTGATGTTTATAAAGACAAAAATCACATTTTTCTTTATAATTGACTTCTTCTACCAGCGGCGTAATAGGCTGGAAAAAACATAATGTTCCTTCAGTTTTCCAGCACGGTTGATCGCCTTTCTGAAACATAACACATTCTGTTTGTTTACAGTCAAAATACTCGTAACACTTTTCCATAATAAATAACACCATGAGCCTGGGCTCATTTATTTCATTCTTTATACATAAAAAAACAAGCATATATCACACCATAAAATAATACACTTGCAAAACATATGGTTATCATATTAGCAGATCATCAGGAGTTTGTAACTGTTAAATTAATTGACAACTTTGACTGATAATCCGGATTCAATGTAAAGTTACCTTTACAGGGAGTAGAGAAATGATAGACAGGATTCAGTTGTTTGATAAGCATCATAGGTGAACAGATTATCGACCTGGCGTTATACAATATATATGGGCTCAGCCTATGAAAATCAATGCTGTCAGTGGTGTGTACTAGCGTTTAATTGCAGCAACTACAAGCTGGCCTATACTCAATCTGGACATTCCAGAGTGCTTATCCTATGCTGATACTGTTGAAAAACCGGAAGTGCTGCTTCCATGGAATTTGAAAAAAAATCATAAGATCATTGATTAAACACAGTGGCAACTCTTTATGTCAAATGACAAAGCAACAACAAATATAAATAAATTAAAACATTTTTTTACCGTAGCCGGACTCGGCAGCACCATCATTGCTGCTATTTTACTCTCCTTGTTTTATCGTCATATGGCGATTAGTGACATTGTTACTTTAGGTGAGCGTAGCAATCGAGCACTTGCAGAAACGGTTTTTAATTCCGTAAAAAATGAATTAAAAGACTATTTAATCAGTACAAAAAAAACAGCGGGCACCCCGCATGCTCAGCACAGATTGTTACCGCCAAAACTGGATAAAGCCATACAGGACATCATGGCTAATGCATCTGTTATAAGAATAAAAATTTATAATAAAGATGGCATCGTGATATTTTCAACCAAGCCCAATCAAATTGGAATTGATCAAAGTACTAATATACAATTTCAATCTGCCCTTGGCGGGCAAGTGACCAGTAAACTTATCTTCAAAGACAGATTCAGTCTGTTCAGCAAACACTCTGAGGAAGATAATCTCCTGCAAAGTTATATACCTGTTCGCTTAAGCGCTACTTCACCAATCTATGGCGTGTTTGAAATATACAGCGATGTCAAATTAATTGTCCATCATGTCGAGCACACTGAAACTATCGTTTTTTTTGGTGTGTTCCTCATTCTTTTGCTCCTTTATAGCTTTCTTGTTTTTATTGTGCGTTTCTCTGCAAAAACCATTGAGCAGCAGCAATCCATTATTCAGGAAAGAACAAAAACGCTGAAATTACTCTCTGCTCAAATGCTTAATGTGCAGGAAACTGAAAAAAAGAAAATTGCTCACAAACTGCATGAAGGCATTGCCCAGAACCTGGCAGCGATTAAAAACAATATAGAAACCATCGCAACAAAGCAAACTGACTATCATACAGGTGATGATGCTCAGCCACTGCAGCAGGCTATTCATACTATTCAGGAGACCATACAGGAAGTTCGGGCACTCACGATGATATTAAGGCCCCCATCCCTGGATGATTTTGGCTTAATAAAAACCCTTCACTGCTTATGTAATGAATGTCGCGATGTTTACCCTGACATTACCATAAAAACATCTTTTGAACTTGACGAATCCAGCTTGCCGGGAACCGTTAAAACACTGATTTACCGCATTACTCAGGAAGCACTGGAGAGCATAACCATAGCCGGTACTGCAGATGTTGTGCAGTTAAACCTGACAGGAAATAAAAATATTGTTTCGTTTTCACTGCAAGACAATGCATTAACTCCTCATGCCAATGAAACACAATCCAGTCAACGTGTCAGCACTGCATTTGCCGCGATGAAAGAACGCACCTTATTATCCGGCGGCACTTTTTCTATTAACAGCATCCCACATGGTGGAACTCTTGCGAAGTCAACATGGGAATATTGAATAATAGATGCTTTATCAATAGAGAAACTAAAATAACCCCTATGATTCGTTGAGTGCATAAAAATTAACAGGATTAAAGAGATGATTGCTTCTAAAATTTTTCCCTATAGCCTGACACTATTATTACCGATAGTATTCACCTTCATCATTAGCAACTGCCGGGCTGAAGAACAAAATGTTAATCCGGGCATTAATAATTATTATTATGATGCTAAATTTGAACAATGGCTGGCAACATTTGAAAGCCCGGGCAGAGAAGTGTACGACAAAAAAGCAGCGATTGTACGCGAAGCACAAATTAAACCAGGCATGCGCATTGCCGACATTGGTGCCGGCACAGGTTTGTACAGCATCGCCTTTGCACAACAGACTGGTGAAAAAGGTCTGGTATATGCCGTTGATATCTCACCTGATTTTGTAAGAAATATTGAACGTCGAGCAAAAAATCAGGGATTAAAGAACATAAAGGGGATCATTAACAATCAAAAAGAAATCGGATTGCCGCAAAACTCGATTGATCTGGCTTTTATTTGTGATACCTATCATCATTTTGAATATCCACTCACCACATTGCAATCTGTTTATCAGGCATTAACATCAGGCGGCAAACTCATTATTATAGATTTTAAGCGTGATCCTCACATCAGCACCCCATGGGTTATGGGTCATGTCAGAGCCAATAAAGACAAAGTCATTAACGAGGTCGAATCAATCGGCTTTAAATTAACCGACGATAAAAATATTCTGCAAGGCAATTTTTTTCTAAGCTTCAGCAAATAACCATAAAAATACTGTGTCATTTAAGCCTCACAGACTACAGGAATTAAACTGAACTATTGCTGTCAATAAGAATAGCGCGTGTTATTATTTCCTGTACGGTGTTCACTGACCTGAACGCCACTATGGCACAAATAATCCTTTAACCTAGAATAATCAACTCTGATGGCTAATTAAGTATGCTTAAAAACTTGACCTTTTTTTTTATTTTCTTGTGGATAAACCTGTGTTTAACGGCGGTTTATGCCAATTCAATCACTTATTCAATTAAAGTCAATATCGATCCGCAAAATAAAATATTGCAGGGTAAGGCTGAAATAACCCCGCAACATTCATTGTCTATTGATATTTCCGGGCTGGAAAAAGTTAAGCTCAATGGCCGGCCGGTTCAGCAAACAGCATCAGCGCTGCTGCAATTAGCCGCAGGGCAAAAGCACCTCATCCAATATCAATATCCGCTTAACTCCTACTCTGCCTATAGTGATAATGAAAACGTGGTTTTATCCGGTTCATGGTATCCACAAATCAACCAGCTGGCTCATTATCAATTGACCGTTACTTTACCAACAGGATTTCAGGCAATATCTGAAGCCAATAAAATTGAATCACGGGCGATCGATGCTCAGCATATTGAGTATCATTTTAATTTTCCACATGTGCTTGACCACTTAAGCCTGAGCGCATCAAAAAACTACCAGTCTAAGTTTATTGACTATCAGGGCATTCGAATTGAAACCTGGTTCATGCCGGCCAATGCACATTTGATGGACCAATACCTGCAGCATAGCGCTGATTATTTGAAATTATACCAGGAATTATTAGGCGCATATC
Organism: Gammaproteobacteria bacterium; assembly: GCA_030632625.1. GTDB lineage: Bacteria > Pseudomonadota > Gammaproteobacteria > GRL18 > GRL18 > GRL18. Next base: position 3,730 of record DAOVUK010000042.1, on the reverse strand, counting down.
CCTACCAGCGTTTTGCTATCGTTGAAAGCCCTCTTCCCAGTGGTCACTCCATGCCCACTTATACCTTATTGGGCAGCCGGGTCATTGCCTTACCGTTTATTTTAAAAACATCGCTGGGGCATGAAATTCTGCACCAGTGGTTTGGTAATAGTGTTTATGTGGATCGTCAGCATGGCAACTGGTGTGAGGGCTTAACCAATTATCTGGCCGATTATTATTATGCCGAGCAGCAAGGGCAAGGCAAAGAGTATCGTAAAGGCATGCTGCGCCAATATGCGGCTTATGCCAATAGTGAAAACACGTTTCCAGTGCGAAAGTTCACTTCCCGTACTGATAAAATCAGCAGTGTGATTGGTTATTCTAAAGTCGCCATGATTTTTCATCAATTACGCCAGCATTATGGCAATGATAATTTCCTTCATGCCTTACAAAAGTTTATAACAGCTAATCAGTTTCGAAAAGCTTCCTGGCATGATTTACAAAAACAATTTGAAGCCATTAATGGTCAGCCCATGTATGACGATTTTCAGGCATGGCTGACACGTGCTGATATTGCCGGTATTGCTATTAGTCAAGCGGCAGAACTGGAAATGGCTCAGGGTAAATTATGGTTAAAGTTCTCCTTGCAGCAGAGCAGACCCTATCATTTGCATTTACCATTGACCCTTAATTTTGAGAACAACAAACAGCAGACAATCATAGTGCATTTTACCAGAGCACAGCAGGATTTCCGCATTGAACTATCTGAGGCACCTGTTTCAGCTTATCTTGATCCCGACTATCATCTGATGCGTGAGCTCAATAGCATGGAAAAAGTACCGGATTTAGCCTGGCTGATGGGTAGAAAATCGATATTGCTTGTCGTCGATGAAGATGAACAGGATCTGTATCAGACTCTGGTAAAAAACCTGGGTATAAAAAATATCGACACAATCAATCCCTCAGCACTCAGTTTTGAGCAGATTAGTTCACATTCCCTGATTATTGCCGGAGATAATAATTCTTTGCTCGATAAGCTGTTTGCTAAACAAGCGCAAAGAAAGATCGATACAGATGTTGAATTACAAGTCAGGCGTAACCCTTATAATGAGGATGAAGTGATTGCTTCAGTCACCGCAAAAGATATCAAACAGGCTAAATTAGTCGCTCGTAAACTTTCCCATTATGGCAAATACAGTCATCTGCAGTTTACTGACGGCAAGATACAATTCAAGCAGACTGTTAATGCAGACAATGGTATCAGGTTATTTGAAAAGATACCCACCCGGGCAGTAAAACCATCAAAGACTCAGTCTTTAGATAATATTGTTGCCAACCTGAATGATAGAAGAATCCTGTTAATTGGTGAACAACATGATCGTTTTGAACACCATCTGAATCAATTACAAATAATCAAAAAATTAAAAGAGGCCGGTTATCAGGTAGCTGTCGGTATGGAAATGTTTCAACAGCCTTACCAGCAGGCACTGGATGATTATCTGACAGGCAAAACCACTGAGTCCGAATTTTTAACGCAAAGTAAATACTTTGACAAATGGGCATATGATTACAACCTGTATAAGCCCATTATTGATTATGCATTAAAACAGAAGCTTCCTGTATTGGCATTAAATATTGAAGGCAATATTACTCGTCAGGTTGCACGCAAAGGGCTTTATTCTCTGGACGAAAAGCAACAGCAGCAAACACCGGATGCAATGAATTTTTCTGACTGGTCTTATCGGGAAGATCTCAAGTCCGTATTTCAAGCTCATGAAGGGATGCTGCACAGCCAGGCAATGAACTTTAATTATTTTTTACAGAGCCAGGTGCTATGGGATGAATCCATGGCTCAGGCTGCTGCTCAGTTTTTACAACAACACCCGCAGCATATTCTGGTCATTCTTGCCGGCAATGGTCATCTCAGGTATCGCTATGGTATTCCCCAGCGACTGCAGCGTCTCAGTGGTTTGTCACCTCTGGTCATCGTTCAGGACGATGAACTGGGGGACACAATCGCTGACTATGTTTTGCTGACCACCCCGCTTAAAGGACAGCTGACACCGGTAATGGGTATTTACCCGGATAAAAAAGCCACAGACAAAGTCATTATTGACGGTGTAAAAGACGCCAGCGTTGCTGCCAGAGCCGGGCTTAAAAAAGGGGACATTATCAGCAAACTGGACAACAAACCACTTAAATCATTTACTGATTTGAAACTGTCCCTGTTGTATGCCGATACCAGTAAAAAAGTTTCAATAAAAATAAAACGCGGAGACAGCATTTTAGACAAATATCTTGATTTTTCTCCGTCTGCTGCTAAAGGCCATGATGATAATTATCATCATACCGATACCCCTCACAGCTATACCAGGTGAACAGCATCTGCTATGGGAATCTTCAGGTCTTTAAGTGATTTTGATAGAATTCCCAGGCGGTTAATGAATGAGCACATTTTTTACAAATAAAGTGTGTCAAATTTTCGGTGTCGCCGAATATACCGTCATCTTTGTTGGCATTAAAATAGTGATGGCATAGATGACATTGTTCAACCATAAATTCTTCTGTCGGAATTCTCTCTAAGACTTCATTAAACAGCGTTTTTAATGGAATGTACTCAGCAAAATCAATGCGATTATTATCAGCATTCCATTTAACCTCTTTGACATTGATTAACCTGACCAGAAATTGCCAGTATTGCTCGTCATATTCCTGTTTAACCTGCTGATTGGCCTGTTCAATAGTCCACGAGCTTTGTTTTAAATGCTTTATAGTCATCTTTTTTCCAGTTATTTATTCAGTTCGTTATAGACGCACAATGCCGCATAAGCATCATTGGCCGCATACAACAGCTGATTTTTAGAAAGACAGGGCGTGGCCCAATTTGATGTTGATGTCCGTTTAGATTTATTAAATGCCTTGTTAAACGCTATGGCAACAGCACCTCTGGCGCCTATCTGACCACGATAGCCTTTTTCACGAAAGGCAGTATTAAGATCCACTACGGCATTGAGTTTTACAGCAAATTTATTGTAAATGTGCGCTTTGTCTGACTTTAATCCAAAACCAACTTTAACCACTTTATCTGACTGAAATATCTCAAGTAAATATTCCAGACAATGTTTATGGTGCAGCTGAAAAATAAAGGCTTTATTCAATAATGAAAATTGAACCACATGCGGCCCTTCACTTTTCTGACCTTTTATAAAAACTGGTTTTGATTCGGTATCAAAACCAACTATTTCAGCCTTTATAATTTCGTTTGCCGCTGAAATAAATGCCTCTTTTGAAGCAGGTACAAAAATTTGCTTCAACACAAGGCCGTTAAAAGGTTCTAATAACTTTGATTCTTGTTTTGTCGGTGCTGATAACATAACTCATACAGTCTTTGGCTGGGAATAATCATTATTGCAACCTGACGATGCCTCAGCAGGGATGGCAATGATATGCTTTAAATTCATGACATTTTACACCAAATATTCCAATTATTCCTAAACTCATGCGTGCCTGCAGCATAAATCCAGTTGCTGCAATGCACAGAATACGCAATTCGAACAAAACAGTTCTATTCTTAGCGAATGTCTTATTGCGGATAGAAATGATAGTTTAATACGTCATATGTGCTATAGAATAAAGAGGGTTTCAAAAAACATGTTAACTGAACCATCAATATAGCTAATGATTGCCTTATTAAAAAATACTTTTTTTTCTATTTTTTCTACTGCGCACAAGCAGACCGAGCTTAACGGCT
>DAOVUK010000118.1 GCA_030632625.1 Gammaproteobacteria bacterium | reverse complement strand
TTAAATCGTCATATTGATTCAGCAGAGGCCTATGCTAAAGCGGTTGCCTTAGACAGCAGCGATGTTTCTCTGCTGATGAACTATTCAGATGCTGTCATCAAAACAAGAGATACTGCTCAATTAGATAAGGCCCGCATTGTTTTTGCACAATTAATTGATCAGAACCCGCAAAATCTCGATGCTTTGTTCCTTTCAGGCTCTCTGGCTCGTGTTGCCGGTGATGCAGAAGACGCTAAAAAATTCTGGAGCTTGTTATTGCCGCAATTATCGCCCGGCAGTAAAGCCTATATCAATGTGGAGTCTAATCTTAACTCATTGTAGTCAAAGAAGAAGTATCGATATAGAGACAGTATATCTCAATAGTGTAGTAAATAGTGTAGTAAATTACTAAATTAATAACCACTGATAAGGGGTGGTTAATCTTGATTTAGGTCAAGGCCTTGTGAGACTGTTAGCGTTAACTTAAACATTACGTTTTAATGCAGAAATTTACTGTTTTATATGACTAAAATTACACGTATGCAGTTGTTACGAGGAGATTTAAAGGGTAAGAATAAACCTTTTCGTCCTCCCTGGGCAATTCCCGAAGAACACTTTGTGGATTATTGCACGCGTTGTGACAAATGCATTGATGCCTGTTTTGATGAATTAATTGTTAAAGGGCGCGGCGGTTTCCCGCAAATGGATTTTAAACAGGGTGGTTGTGATTTTTGTGAAGACTGTCTTAATGTCTGTGAAACAAGTGCCCTGAAAAAAATACCAGTAAATAAAAATTCCAATAAAAGAGAGGAATCCTCTGAAGATTCTTTAGAGTCTTACCTCCCACCCTGGCATATAAAAGCCAATATCGACCTGACAAACTGTTTATCAATGAATGCAACGATTTGCCGCTCCTGTGGTGAATCCTGCGATGATAAAGCCATCAAATTTGAGCTGAAACTGGGCGGCATTGCCGAGCCTGTACTGAATATTGAACAATGTACTGGATGCGGCGCTTGTTTTGCAGTCTGTCCTGTACAGGTAATTACCTTAACATCAATTGTAATAAAGAAAGAATCTGTGATTTCGCAAAAGGCCGCAGGCTGATTGAAGCCCGGCTATTTTGGTCTCTGGCCAGTGAAAGTGCCCTTTATTAGCGGAGAGATCAGTGAAAAGTGAAGCTCTGTTTTTAATTTAAAAAGAATAGTTTATAAAGAAGAAGTCCAATGAATATCTGTAGTGTAATTGTTAATGCAAAACCGAAAAACGCACCTGCAATAAGTAAGCTGTTAGCAGAAATGGAAGGTGTGGATGTTTTTGGCGGAGTAGAAGAAGGAAAGATTATTGCCACTTTGGAAGACGGTGGTGAGAAAGCTTTAGCTGACAAGATGGCAGCTTTAAATAATATTAAGGGAGTGATTGATGTAGCAATGATTTATCATCAAGAAGCAACTGACACAGCGATGGAAGAGGAGATTGTATAGTGAGTATAACAAGGCGTGATTTTATAAAAAGTAACGCAGCCGCTGCAGCCGCAACTGTAGCAGGTGTTACCTTACCCGTTAGCGTGACCAATGCAGCAGAATCTGCTGATGACGGCATTCGTTGGGATAAGGCTGCCTGTCGTTTTTGCGGCACGGGCTGTAGTGTTCTGGTTGGTACCAAGGGTGGCAAAATGGTTGCCAATCAGGGTGATCCAGATTCACCAGTGAACAAGGGTCTTAACTGTATTAAAGGTTATTTCCTGACCAAGATTATGTATGGTAAAGATCGTTTAACAAAACCGTTACTGCGTAAGACAAATGGTAAATATGATAAAAACGGCGAATTTACTGAAGTATCCTGGGATGAAGCCTTTGACACAATGGCTGAGAAATGGAAAGCCACACTGAAAGAAAAAGGACCTACTGCTGTTGGTATGTTCGGTTCAGGTCAGTGGACTGTCTGGGAAGGCTATGCCGCTTCGAAAATGATTAAAGGTGGTTTCCGCTCTAATAACCTTGATCCTAATGCGCGTCACTGTATGGCTTCTGCCGTTGGTGCATTTATGCGTGGTTTCGGTATTGATGAGCCAATGGGTTGTTATGATGACCTGGAACATGCGGATGCATTTGTTCTCTGGGGTTCTAATATGGCAGAGATGCACCCTATCTTATGGTCGCGTATTACGGATACTCGTCTCACTAAGAAAGATTGTGAAGTACACGTCTTGTCGACCTTTACACACCGTTCATTTGAGCTTGCTGATAATGGTATGATTTTTAAGCCGAATACGGACTTGGCCATTCTTAATTATATTGCTAATTATATTATTGAAAACGATGCAATTAATAAAGACTTTGTTAAAGATCATGTGGCATTCCATCAGGCAACTACTGATATTGGTTATGGCTTACGTCCTGAACATCCGCTTGAAAAAGCAGCGAAAAATAATGGCAAGACGAAAGGCGCACATCCAAAAATCAGCTTTGAAGAGTATGCCAAGTCAGTTAAGCCTTACACTTTGGAAAAAACCAGCAAAATGTCTGGTGTTCCTGAGAAAAAACTCCTGAAACTGGCTAAATTGTATGCCGATCCGAGTAAGAAAATTACTTCTTTATGGACAATGGGATTCAATCAGCACACTCGTGGTGTTTGGGTGAATGGCCTGTGTTACAACATACATTTGTTAACAGGTAAAATTTCTACACCGGGAAGTGGTCCTTTCTCATTGACTGGTCAGCCTTCAGCCTGTGGTACAGCTCGTGAAGTGGGTACATTCTCACATCGTCTACCTGCTGACCTCGTGGTCAAGAAAGAAGCGCATCGTGATGTCGCAGAAAAAATCTGGAAACTACCTAAGGGCACTATTAACCCTAAGCCTGGTTACCATGCTGTACTGCAAAACCGTATGCTCAAAGATGGTAAGTTAAATGCTTACTGGGTTCAGTGTACGAATAATGCTCAGGCAGCAGCGAACTTTAATGAAGAAACATGGCCAGGTTATCGTAACCCAGCAAACTTTATTACCGTTTCCGATCCGTACCCTACGGTAACTGCGATGGCCGCTGACTTAATCTTACCGACCGCAATGTGGGTTGAGAAAGAAGGTGCCTATGGTAATGCCGAGCGTCGTACTCAGTTCTGGCGTGAGCAGATTTCTGCTCCGGGTGAATCTAAGTCTGACTTATGGCAGGTAATGGAATTTACCAAACGCTTCAAGATGACTGAAGTCTGGCCAGAAGAATTACTTGCTAAAATGCCTGAATACAAAGATAAGACTATGTATGAAGTCTTATATGAAAATGGTCAGGTTAATAAATTCCCTAGTCAGCAAGTGACTGATACTGCTGGTAATACATACAATAACCATGAAATGGAGCACTTTGGCTATTATGTACAAAAAGGTCTGTTTGAAGAATATGCTTCATTTGGTCGTGGGCATGCACATGATTTAGCTGACTTTGATGCCTATCATAAAACCCGTGGTTTACGCTGGCCTGTTGTGGATGGTAAAGAAACTTTATGGCGTTTCCGTGAAGGCTATGATCCTTATGTGACTAAGTACAATCCTGATGGCGCAAAAGACAGTGCTTACTTCTACGGTAACCACAAGAAAAATGGTGGTCGCGCGAAGATTATTTCTGCCCCTTATGAAGAGCCGCCAGAAAGTCCGGATAAAGAACATGATCTGTGGTTATGTACTGGTCGTGTCCTTGAACACTGGCATTCCGGCTCGATGACTCGTCGTGTACCTGAGCTTTATCGTGCGGTACCTGATGCAGTTATCTATATGCACAAAAAAGATGCTAAAAAACGTAAATTGCGTAATGGTTCTAAAGCTAAGTTGATGACTATTCGTGGTGAGATTGAAGCACGTGTTGAAACCAAAGGACGTAACAAGCCGCCGCAAGGTCTGGTGTTTGTTCCCTGGTTTGATGCCGGGCGTTTGATCAATAAAACCACATTGGATGCAACTGATCCGCTTTCTAAAGAAACTGATTACAAAAAATGTGCGTGTAAGGTTGTGAAAGCTTAAATTAACATTAACTTTTAAAACAACTAAGAGGTAAACTTTCACATGTCTGATAAGCAAGGCCGGGGGGCTTCTGTTGAGTCAGGAACTGGAACAGCTATGTCTGGAACAACAAAGGCAACACTGAGTCGTCGCAGGTTTTTGGGTGATACACTTAAAACTGCTTGCGGTGCAGGTTTGCTGGGACTTGGGATGGGGACTTATTCCCGTCAGGTCGAGTCAACTCCAGCCTGGGTTATCCGGCCCCCGGGTGCATTGCCTGAAAATGAATTTTCAGGTGCCTGCATCCGTTGCGGACTTTGTGTCAGGGATTGTCCTTACGATATGCTGAGACTGGCGGAATTGGGTGAACCAGTTGCTTTTGGCACACCCTATTTTATCGCTCGGGATAAACCCTGTGAGATGTGCGAAGATATACCTTGTGCAGCGGCATGTCCAACCAACGCATTAAGCCATGAATTAGATGTGATTGAAGATGCCCGTATGGGTCTTGCAGTTCTCATCGATCAGGAAGAATGTATTGCGTTTCAGGGACTGCGCTGTGAAGTTTGTTTTAATGTCTGCCCGGTACAGGGTGAAGCTATTAGTATTGAAATGCACCATAACCGTCGTTCGGGTAAACATGCGTTGTTTATACCGGTGGTTCATTCTGATGCCTGCACTGGCTGCGGCAAGTGCGAAAAGGCTTGTATTCTGGAAGAAGCGGCAATCAAAGTGCTGCCTATGGAACTTGCAAAAGGTTTAGTAGGTGAACACTATCGATTCGGTTGGAAACAGAAAAAAGTCGCGGGTCAGAGTTTGGTCACACCGGATGTGGAACATCAGTATAATTTGCCTGAAGGTGTCACCTATGACTTTAATGAAGGTGGGCTGAAACTGCCGCCTAAGAAGGCAGATTCTTCACCTTTCTCTTCTAATCCTCTGGACAGCTTGAAAAAGCTGCAGAATCAGGAGAGTAAATAATGGCAGCACAAGAAAAAACTGCATTAGGACAGCAGGCCAACGAGAAAAAAGGCTGGTTACGAGCACATAAATGGTTGATTCTTCGTAGAATCAGTCAGCTCAGTATTCTGGCACTCTTTTTAGCCGGTCCGTTGTTTGGTGTGTGGATTGTGACGGGGAATATGGCGTCTAGTTTAACGCTGGATATCTTACCCCTTTCCGATCCTTATGTGATGCTGCAAGCCCTGATGTCAGGCAACTTACCAGTAATGGAAGGTCTGATTGGTGTTGTGATCGTTCTGGCTTTTTACTTGTTAATCGGTGGACGAGTTTACTGTTCCTGGATGTGTCCAGTCAATATTGTGACTGATGCCGCAGCCTGGACACGCAGGAAACTCGGTCTGAAAGTGTCTAGTCCCTTTTCCAGAAATACACGCTACTGGTTACTGGGACTGACATTGATTTTACCGCCAATAACGGGTGCAATTGTCTGGGAACTGTTCAATCCTGTGTCATTGATGTTTCGCGGAATCATTTTTGGCATGGGATGGGCCTGGATGGTGATTATTGCTATCTTCATGTTTGATGTGTTTATCAGTCAACGGGGATGGTGTGGTCACCTTTGTCCGGTAGGTGCTTTTTATAGCCTTTTAGGCACAAAGAGTCTGCTGCGGGTCAGTGCCTCCAGGCGTGATCAGTGTGATGATTGTAATGACTGCTTTGTTATTTGCCCTGAACCAAAGGTGATACGACCTGCGTTGAAAGGAGCAGATAAAGGCATAGGTCCATTGATTGATGAGATGAATTGCACTAATTGTGGTCGTTGTATTGATATTTGTGATGAAGATGTATTTAGTTTTTCCAGTCGTTTTAAAAGTTAAACGCTCGAATTTTAAGAATTTTTAATTTTAAGAACTGAGGCTTTAAGTTTCAGACTTTAAATGGAGAAAAAAAATGTTTAAAAATATAAAATCAACGAAAACTCTGGTTAAAAAGAGTCTCACGATTTTTCTATTAGCGATGACAGCGGTTATGTTTTCATCAGTAGCAATGTCAGTGCAATCACTGCGTGGTGATAGTGCCCTTGATAGTAAAGCCAATAAAGCTGGTAAGCACAAAATTGATACTGTAGAGGGTGGTATTGAGCGTAACTTTGAATTACAGCCGCCTATGATCCCTCATACTATTGATAAATACAGAATTTCCTTAAAAGGTAATGGTTGTATGAAGTGTCATAGTGAAAAAGCCTATAAGAAAGAAAAAGCACCCAAGGTTGGTGATAGTCATTACGTCACTCGTGATGGTAAAACACTAAAGACCATCTCCAGTCGTCGCTATTTTTGTACCCAGTGCCATGCCCCCCAAACTAAGGATAATCCACTGGTAGATAATGTTTACGAGGGTATTTAGTTAGACTCTTCTCTAACATGAAATTGCCCACTGTCATATTTGCTATTGTATGTTAGCAAAATGACAGCGGCAAATTTCATTTGGCTGACGGCTCCTGATTAATATAACCATACTATTACTATTGGTATATTATAATAATCTGGTTAATGGTGTAACATCAGTTATTCAGTTTTTTACTTAAAACTATTTTTTTGGGATGGGATTAATAATGGGATTATTTTCAAAGGAAGGTACCTTTAAAGTACTGTTTTTTGGCTTTGTTCTGGGTGTTATTTTCTGGGGTGGTTTTAATACTGCAATGGAAGCAACCAATCAGGAGGCATTTTGTATTTCCTGCCATGAAATGGAAACTAATGTATACGAGGAATATACGGATACTATTCACTATTCAAATCGTACCGGTGTAAGAGCAACCTGTCCGGATTGTCACGTACCCAAAGAATGGATACATAAGATTATTCGTAAAATTCAGGCTTCTAACGAAATTTATCATAAGCTTTTAGGCACCATTGATACCCGTGAGAAATTTGAAGCAAAACGTCTTCAGCTGGCACAAAATGAGTGGAAACGGATGTTAGGTACAGATTCACGTGAATGTCGTAATTGTCATGATTTTGACTCTATGGATTTTGACAAGCAGGAATCACGCAGCTCTGATCGTCATGAAGAAGCCATTGATAATGGCTGGACCTGTATCGAGTGTCATAAAGGTATAGCGCATCAGTTACCTGCCGGCTATGATCCTGCTGATGATACGCCAGGAGTAGAAGAGGAAGAAACAGACGATTAAAATGTTCTGATTTTATAGTCGAATTTTCTACAATATTCTTCAAGCTCGATCTTTACAAAAGCCTGCCTAACTCGCAGGCTTTTTTGATCATAGTGATGAAATCTTGAACAATACTGATTTATAAGCTAAAAATAATATATGTTTCTCTTTTATCCAACTTTCTGGCGCATCAATGAGCCGGATTTATATCGATCCATTTGAAATGAAAGACTTAAGGAGTAAAGAACGTTAAAGCGTTCTCATTGATATGTCCGATATTCTGAATAAATTCACCCATTTTATAGGTTTAGATAATTCATCAGTCAGTGCGTATGAAAAATTTATTTCTGCTTTAGGTGGTTTTTCAGGTATTTTGCTGATCATGCTGATCAGCTCTCAGTTTGTTGATCCGACAGCATCCATGTTCATTGTGGCATCTATGGGGGCTTCCTCGGTATTAGTTTTTGCCATTCCTCATGGAAAACTGTCTCAGCCATGGTCTTTGTTTGGCGGCAACCTTATTTCAGCCATTATTGGTGTCACTTGCTACCAGCTCATCCCGGATCAGTTTCTTGCTGCCGGTCTGGCTGTCGGCATCGCCATTGGTGCTATGCATCTGTTCAATTGTATTCATCCTCCCGGAGGAGCAACAGCACTGGTGGCAGTTATTGGCGGCCCTGTGGTTCATGAGCTGGGATACTATTATGTCATTACACCAATCTTACTGAATGTCACCATTATTTTTCTGGTTGCTTTTTTGTTTAATAGTTTGTTTCCCTGGCGACGTTATCCTGCCAGTCTGGTGAGTTTCAGTAGTGACAATAATAAGAAAAAACAGTCAATTGATAAAACTCATATTGAACAAGCGGTCAAAGATATGGACCTGATCGTAGATGTTACAACGGATGATTTACAGCAGCTTTTTGCCCTGACTTTGCAGCACGCTAATAAGCCGTTATTTGATTCTGAGCAGATAAAGCTGGGGCATTATTACACCAATGGACTGCATGGGCCTGACTGGTCTGTACGACATATCATTGATGAATCTCATGATAAACAAAT
>DAOVUK010000259.1 GCA_030632625.1 Gammaproteobacteria bacterium | reverse complement strand
CTTTACACTTTACATTCATGTTCTTTAAAGAATGCCTATCATATGTAGGGGCGAATTCATTCGCCTTGCGAGATTGTAGACTCACATCCAGGCGAATGAATTCGCCCCTACAAGTGTAAAGATGAATTACTCTATTTGGTCAGTCCCAATGTGTTGACTGGTATTTCTGTAAAAAAGAGTTGTAAGTCACACTTTAAGCGGTTCTGAGCACCATCCACAGGTGCTCCATATACACCATTTAAGAACACTTATTTAGACTTAATTTTTTCCGAGCATCGTTTTTGTAACATAACATTCTAAATAAGATGGTCTGCAATAGTGGAACTAATCGGTGGTATTCCCGTCTGTATGTAAAAAGCGATAAATCTGGCTGTCATCAGTTTTAACGAGCACGCCTTCATTTTTCAGTTCGGCTACAATACGAGAAAAAGCTTCCCTTGAAGAGCCTATCATCGAAGCCATATCTTCATAACCAAAAAAACGGATAGTGTCGCTGCCATCCCCGTTTAGCTCAGCCAGAAAACTGAGCAGCTTTAATGTCCTTGAGCGTACGCTGCCGGATGATAATTCACTTATCCAGCGATCGGCAAAAGCGAGGTGCTGCTCCCAGTGGGCCATGACTTTTTCGTTGAGCCGGGGTTTTTCTTTTTCCAGGTGTTTAAGTGTCGCAGTATAAATACGGCAGACATCCAGTTCGGCCAGCGCTATCACTGTATGGCGATAAGGCATATCAAGCAGTGCTTCAATGCCAAAAATTGCCCCGGGACCCAGCAGACGTACGATACGTAATGAGCCATCGCGCTGGGATTGAACCAGTTTTATAAAGCCGCTGCGAATTGAATAGACCTTGTTATCGTCATCTCCCTGGTTATACAACAGGCTATTTTCTGCGTAACGTAAATTATCGATGGGTTCCAGTATGTGGTCGAAATCGCTACCCTGAAACTCTGAAAACAACATCATATGACGAATACCACAGTGTCTGCAGTCTGCACGGCCAAGCCATTCTGGATCGGTGCAGAGTGTACGAGATTTTTTTCTGGTCGTCATCTGTGATCCTTTATTCTTTAAAAGTTCCCCAAAAAAATTAAATATTTTCAGAAAATGTGATACGAATCTTACTTCCGTCAATTGGCATGATACTCGTGATAATTATCACCGAAAACAATGTTCATTCAATCAATAATAGTTTCAACTTAATTAATAAAGGATGAATCAATGAACAAATTTTTTCAATTAATCGCTATAGCCCTGTTACTTTCCAGTACTAATCTGTATGCTCATCATCCGGCAGCTGACATGGTTGATGTAGATATCTATGCAATGATAGATAGTATGGTCGCGGACACACCTCATGCAACCCTTACTTTTGATGAAGAAATGGGTAGCAGTGGTATTACTGAGACGACGATTACCCTGGACTCAGTGGGTGACCTGGAATCTCTTATTTTAAGAGATGATATGCTTGAATACATTGAGTTGCTTGATGGTGAAGTTGATATGTCAATCACGTTTAATGAAGACGGCAGCGTTACCGTGAACATTATACAGGATGATTATGATCCTTCTCAAGCACCGCAATGATGCAGGGAACTGAATAAAAGTTCCTGAAAGGGAACTTTTATTCAAACTTCTGCTCTCTACCTTCAATATACCGTAGTTATAAGAAAATAATACCGTAAGTTATAAGAAAATATTTGACTTCCGCATTGTTCTGCATCAGCAGAGCAATTGGCTGTCAGTGAAACGACTGCAACCCATCTCTAAAATACTTTGTTATAAATTCATATCTGATAGAAATAGTACCGGATTTTACATCTGTTATCAATATAACAGGTAACGATGTGTATGCGGTTTTATTTCAATCAATAGATTGGAGATTCAAAAATGAAAACGATTAAATTTACTACGCTAAGCTTATTTGGCATGATTCTGTTGAGCATTGGCTCTATCCATGCAGAAGAAATGCAGCATGATCATGATTTTAGAAACCCTGGATATGTAAATCAGGACAGTTATATCAGCAACAATATATTTGAAGTTGAAAATTTAGCCTACTATGGTGATTGGGATTCCAATCGAGTCTTTGTGATTGATGTTGATAATATGAAATTATTGACCATAGTCGATGAAACGGGAGACGGTCCATATGGTATCGATCAGCAGGGTGCCGAGAAGGCCTATGCGCTTACACGAAAGACTGAATCACTCACAGTTGTTGATAACTATACTATTGAAAATGCCGGTATAATCCCTCTGCAACACAAACCACGCTCAACTAACTACAATACTGATACTGGTCTGACAGCTGTTTCTGGCGGCGATAAGCCTCTGACCAGTATTATCAATGTCGAGCATGATCAGGTGGTAAATGTTATCGGCTATGATGAATTAACCACACCTCAGGACTTTGGCGGAACTCTGTCAACAGGACATCCGCTATGGCTGGATGATTCCCGTTTCTTTATGCTGGATCGTGCCTATCGTCAGATACAGCTTTGGGATAAAAACAACAGCAGCAAGCCGTTATCCGCTTTATCAACGACGACCTCGGTTCATCATCTGTTTCAGCCGTCTGCAGACACTATGAATGGTAGTGATGAAAAAATATTTTATGCTGTTGCAGAAGGCAATCAAAGTGAAATAATTTCACCATCCATTATTCGCTTTGAAGTTCGTGGTGAAAAACTGGTAAAAACCGGTGAGGTTGAATTGAGTTCTCATCACTCGGGACTGGATCCATCTCTAATGGGATCGCATCACGCCGACTTTCATCCTGATGGTATACATATCTATATAGGCTCGGCTGAGGGACATGTTTTTGTTATCAATAAAGACACTATGGAAGTTGTAAAGATGATTAATGCCGGCCCTGGTGCAGGTCACACCACCTTTGCCCCAATGTGGGATCTGGCGATAGTGACCAATCATAATGCGACCTACATGACCGTCATCAATACCAAAAATCACACCTGGAAGAAAAATATAGAGGTAGCTGCTTCTGCAGATCCCAGCTATAAGTCGCAGGCGCATACTTCAGGCGTGAGTCTGGACATGAAGTATTTTTACAGTGCCGCCAGTCATGATGCTGTTTTTTTTGAAATAGACCTGGAAACACTGGAAGTGACCAGAACACTTGAGCTGGATAATGGCGATGCCAATATATTGATGGGCAGCTTCATCTGGAATGGTGATGGCGTCAATATGTAAGAAAAACGGTTATTTACAAATTTGCATATTTTTCCAAATATCGGCAAAACTACCAAAGGAGCCGTTCGGAAATGGTTGTATTTAACAAGCGTACTGGCGGCGGAGGTGTGGTACAGTTCTGGGGTTTCTGAAAACAGGGATGTTTTCATTAAGCGCTACATGGACGTACTCGCAGCGTCCCCAGAACTGTACCACACCTCCAACGCCAGCACTTACTTCACCATGTTCCTCACTCTGAAACCACACCTTCATATACCTCACGACTTGTGGATTAAAGCACCACTTTTGAACGTTTCTGCAGTTTCTATTCTTGCCAGTAAAATAGTTTCCTGATATTTGTGAATTTTTTTCATTAATATCAGGGAATTAAAATAAAGATTCGCTATACTGAAGATCAATTCTGGAAAGTGAACGGATTGACAGATGATGGGGGAAAGCATGTTTAGACACTCTGATAATCAGATGAAATTATTTTTCAGCCTGGTTTTGCTGCTGGTATTGATGCTTACCGCTTTATCGGTAAATGCCGGAACGTTTGATAACAGAAGTGAAAACATACCCGAAGACTTAAAAAAATGGCTGCCCTGGGTTTTAAAAGACCAGCCGGAAATTAAATGCCCGGTCATTTACAACAATAATCAGCATTTATGTGCCTATCCCGGTCCACTGTTTATAACTATGGGAAATAAGGGTGAAGAGTTTCAACCTGGTGAAGAGTCTCAACCCAGCGAAAAGTCTCAACCCAGCGGAAAGTTTTTACAGCAGTGGCAGCTGTACGCAGAATCTTTTGTGCCATTGCCCGGTGATAATAAAAACTGGCCGGAAAATGTCACAATAGATGAACAATTACATCCGGTAATCACTCGTAATGGTAAACCTTTTGTGCAGCTTCCAGAAGGCCGCCATAGTATAAAAGGTGAGTTTTATTGGCAGCAGCAGCCCAAATATTTATCAATACCCGGTGAAACCGGTTTAATCAATTTAACCATCAATGATAAATTGCTTAACCTGCCTGATTTTCGTAATGGCAAACTCTGGTTAAAAAGTTCGCGGTCAGCCAGTCATCAAAATAATCGTCTCGATTTACATATATTCCGCAAGGTGACAGACAGCATACCGCTTAAAATTGAAACCCTGATAAAAGTCGATGTCTCCGGTCAGCAACGTGAAGTCATAATAAGCGGGGCGCTGCTGAAAGGTTTTACTGCAAGTGCTGTCAGCAGCAAACTACCGGCTCAGATCAATAAACAGGGACATTTGAAAATACAGGTCAGGGCGGGACAATGGACTATTAATGCGGCTTCTTTTTATCCTGAAGAAATTCATTCAATCCCTTTACCGGAGTTTGCCCAACCATGGCCTGAAAATGAAATCTGGGTACTGGATCAGCAGCCTCATCTGAGGCGTATTAATGTGCTGGGTAAAATCAGTATTGATGCCAACCAGACTCAACTTCCTGCTCAGTGGAAAAAATATCCGGCATTTCAAATGAACAGCGGCGAACAAATGGATTTTGAGATCATTAAACGGGGTGATCCTGAACCCGAGCCGGATCAATTAAATCTAACAAAAAAAATCTGGCTGGATTTTGACGGCAAGGGCTTAACTGTCAATGACAAAATAACGGGTAAATTATCACGACAATGGCGCTTAAATACCTCTAAAGACATGATTCCCGGACAGGTAACTCTTAACGGTACTCCTCAATATATTACTCAGGGGAAAGATGGGCTTCAGGGAATTGAGGTACGCCATGGTAATCTTAATTTATCGGCTGATAGTCGTATTGAATCACAAACTCGCACTTTTTCGAGCAGTGGCTGGGATATTGACTTTAATACAGTTAAGGCGACTTTGTATTTACCGGCTGGCTGGAAGTTATTTGCCCTCAGCGGTGCTGATGTCCGCGGTACCTGGTTAAAAAAATGGACACTATTAGATTTGTTTTTGGTGTTGATAACGGCTATTGCTGTATTTAAATTATGGGATCTGCGGTGGGGAGTGGTGGCTTTGTCTGCCTTAATCTTAACCTGGCATCAGCCAGATGCTCCTCAGTTAATCTGGATTAATCTGATTATTGCTGTGGCTTTGTTACGTGCTTTGCCTGCTGAGGGACGTATTTATAAATTGATTAGAAATTATTGTTTTGCGGTTGCTATTATTTTAATACTGCTTATTTTGCCCTTTATAGTCAGTCAGGCTCGAATTGCTCTGTATCCGCAACTGGAATTTCGCAATGCAGGAATTCAGTATTCTGCAGATTCTAATGAGTTTGAGCGGAT
>DAOVUK010000023.1 GCA_030632625.1 Gammaproteobacteria bacterium | reverse complement strand
TATGCAATTGAATTTATTTGACTTTTCTGTTTCTCTTGATTTTTTCTTTTGACTTTGGACAGCGAGAGAGAGGATAAATACCGTAGAGAATGTCGGGTAGACTGGTGCGTCTGAAAGGGGTATGGAATGACATGGATGTCATTCTTAAGCGTTCCATGGATGGACTTGAGCGTCCCCATTCAGATGCACCAGTCTACCTGGCAGTCGTTCCCCAGATACAAAAGCAAACACTTATCCGAACGGCAGCAATGGTAGTTTTGCTGATATTTGGAAAAATACGCATTTTTGTGAAGAGCCAAAATAGCTGATTATTTACCTAATTCAATCAATACGCACCATAAACCAGAAAGAGATAATGTTCTTCGTTTTATGATAAACATCAAGACATAAAACATAAGACAATGTTAATATGATTGTTTCAGGAAAGCTTTGAAGGAAAATGTATGAAGGCAGGCCCTAGAGAGATCATCACCCCATTTCGTCCCATTCCTCTGGATGTACCCGATGGTATGAAACCCAATGAGTTTTTTAATAGTACTGAAAATCTTCAGGATCTGACGCAAAATAACGGCCTGCTGCACAATCCCGAACACCTGCTGATGTATCGTAAAGCACTGGGGCATAGTAACGAATTCGATACCTCGATTATATTTAATTCCTCTGAGTGTATCCTTAATCCCCTGGGCCGGCCCGTACGCCGGACACAACTGCCGGAACAGACAAAAACTGTCTGGAACCGCATGAACCAGATCATGATTGAATATATGCTGGAAAAATACCCCGATCCGGAAGGTGCTCTGGTGCTGGCCGGCGAGGCTAGTCTGGATGCCACCTGGCCTTTAACCGCACCGGGAGTACCCAGTATTCGCATGCTGCATAATCATTTTATTGTGTTTAATATGGAGCAATTGCGCAATGCAGAAATGGCTGATCCTAAAAACCCGAACCTGACCGATGGCGGACAACACAGTTTGTTCCAGGCTCATATGCGTGATGTCTATCGCAGCTTCTTTGAATCTCTGGAACTGCAGATCCTTAAACCCATCGAAGGAAAAGCCTCACAATTATCCCTGACCAGCTATCCTCAGGGCCTGCCCAGCTGGGAGATTCAGGGCGGCGTTGATATGCTCAAAAGCACTCACTTCTGGAAAGAATATGATTTGATTTTAAAAGGTTTTCTGGATTTCTATCGCACCTTTTTTTCACAGGTTTCAACCCGCAACGCGCCTATTCCGCCAAAAACCTATTTCCCCGATCAAATTGAAGATACACTGCTTTTTAATAATGACTTTTTAGCAAGTGCCAAAAAAGTGCGTGATATGTGTGTTCACGATGCCAAATACGCAAACTCCATTCGCTGGCAGCCGGCATTTAAACAGCTGATTTATCGTAATGAACAAGGCAAGCTCATTGTCACTATCAGCCAGAATTCTATCGGCAATGCCATTACTGAGTTACTAGGTGTGGTAGTGCGCCGGGTACCGGATGCAGAAGCTTATGAACAGGCAGAGCCGGCATTAATTGAAAAACTTCTGGAAGTCAGACAGCGCCTTATCAATTCTGATTTGGGCGATCCGATCAAGACAGAATATTGGGATTAGCGTTAATTATTTCTCAAACGCATCCATTTTATCGGCCAGTGATGACCAGTTCAGTTCGCGCATGACTTTGGCCATTTGATGCATGCCCCCGGTTTTAATCATCTTACGCCGTTCGGCTTTATTTTTAACACCATAAAAAGGCAGCATGACATTAAAGGCATCGTCGGTATATTTTTTTATGGGCGTCAGGACATCATCACGGCGAGTATAGTAGGCATCTTCACCTACAGCACATTGGGTATTAAAGACATTAAAACTGCGGCAGGCCATTGGCCGAACGACATGAAGCGCACAGGCGTTATCCACTAAAAACGAGCATGACTGCAATGCTTCCAGATTTCTTAATTGTGTTTTCAGCTTTTCACGCAGCTCACCTTCAAGCACTTCAGTTGCATACCAGAACATCCCCATCAATTCCAGAGGATACACAGGAATGGTTTCATGGGATTTGCAGCAGCTGGCACAACCGCGGGCACAGGCCAGTTTCCTGCCCTGTTTTTCTTCCCGGCTGATGGCTTCACTGATCCCCTGATCGGTGATCAGATAGCCATCCATTAAGGTACTCAGCCAGGGCAGGCGCTGTTCGTATTCAGCAAAGCGGACACGTTGCGGCGGCGGGAGGCGGCTTGTTTTTTACTGACTTCCTGGCTCATAACAATATCTCTAAAAATGAGGCCATATTTTAACCCAGACTATTGGCAATCGCTAATTTTTCAATCCAGACTAAAAAGATAGATTAGTCTTCTTTTTCATCTTTATTTATTATCGATTTTAGATCGGCAAAGGGATTATGGGTCGCCGTTTCGCTTTGACTGCCGGCATTAACATCACCATAAGCCTCATATTCATTCATTTTCTGGTGCTCATTATCATGACAGTAAATACACAGATTTTCCCAGTTGCTGCCATCCGGGGGATTATTATTATGATTATGGTCAATATGATGTACCGTCAGCAGTTGTAGATTCTCTCTGGTGAATGTTTTACCACAGCGACCACAAACCCATGGGTGTATTTTTAATGACTGCTCGCGATAGCCTTTTTGCCGATCATTCACATCCGTGTGGACTTTTTTGACAATGGCATCCAGCTTACCGGTATCCATTTTTTTCTTTTTGTCTTTACGTCTGCCGACCATCATTATTTCCCATTCATTGGTGAAAGAGTTATATTAAAAACTTAAAATTTTTCTATAATACATCTAAGCCTGTCATTATAACAAGATAGCAATCAAGACAGCTAACCAGATAAAGAGTAAATTATTTCATGAGCAATACAGCACCTGTCTCCATTTCACCCAAAGCAGCATTTCAAATGCTCAGTGAACATCCAAAATCTCTTTTGATCGATGTCCGCTCTTCTATGGAATTCCTTTTTGTGGGCCACCCTAAAGGTGCCGTACACATCGCCTGGATTGATGAACCTGACTGGGATATTAATCCCAACTTTGTCACAGAAATACGCCAGCTGGTGCTCGGCGGTGTTTGTGGTGAAGATGATGAACACCCTGATATTATTCTGATTTGCCGCAGCGGCAAGCGCTCATTGCAGGCTGGACAACTGCTGATAGATTCGGGCTTGTGCAATGTCTTTAATATTGATGAAGGCTTTGAAGGTGAGCTGAACAATGATCATCAGCGCAGCACTATGGGCGGCTGGCGCTACCATAATCTGCCCTGGGAACAATGCTGATGAAAGTGATATTATTTCTGGTTGTTTCCGGTATTTCTAATGGCTCTGATAACGAATTTCGACATCAGCTGGAAAAAATATACAGCAGCCTCGAAGAATGTGTACAGACCAGCATTGTTATGCGCAAGGTGTTGCGAGCGGAAGATAATCTACAGGCTCGACAAACGGATATCTACGCCCATTGTGAAGTCAGTAAAGCAGATATAAGCCCTGAAGATTATGCGGAAGCACAGAGTAAAATTCGTCGCCTGGAAAAATTCTATACGACAGCGAAATGGTAAGGATGTTGTATGCTGGTAAGTTAATAGGTTGGTAAGTTGTAAGTTGTAAGTTGTAAGTCAAAAGCACAGAACTGCTCTTGATTTTTCTTTTAACTTACAAACTTACAAACTTATTAACATACAACTTTCTTCACAAAATTATTTTATCAAAGTAACGACCACGATAAAGCAGCCTCGGGTTTTGTTTATCGTCTTTAAAAGCGCTTCGGGTATGCAGAACATTATTACAGATCAGTCCCTGTCCTGCCTTTAAACTGCCCTGAAATTTGAATACTGAATCACTATTGAGGATCTCACGTAAGGTCTGTTGTGCTTTTTGTGTCAACTCATCAGCTTTCCAGATAACATTGCGTGCTCTGGCGGTATAACGCATATGCAGGCGCCCTGCTTCAGTGATCATAAACACCGGTCCGCTGCGATCCGGCCGAATCAACTGGCCGTTCAGGACATTTTTTGGAATGGTCATGGCATCTGCTGCCATCATTGCTTTAATATAATCCGGATTTTCATCTCTGAGCATCATATAAATAGTTTCATGATCCCAGAGCTGGTTTTCACCGCCCTCCCTGGCAGATCGAACACAATGTAAAATCATACTATAAATTTGCTCTGACAGACGATTGTAATAACCATCGGTATGCCAGTTGATGCCTTTTTCACTATAGGGGATATAAATGGCATGCAGACCGTTATCAACTACCTGAATTGAGGTGAAGCCGTCGTCATCGGCACATTCATTTTTATCCAGAGCCTGAATACCCAGCTGAAGTCCTATTTCTTCAGGAATGGACTTGTCTTCCCGGGCTTCACCCCTGATATCATAGATAGCCATATTGGTTTTTAACAGCAATGTCTTTAATTGCTGAATTTCCGCGGCAGTCAATTTTTTTGGATCATGCAGAGGAACAATTAACTGGCTGATTGATTTCGGATAATCTACCAGTTTATTTATTTTCCATTGCTGATAAGCTGTTTCATTTTCATAATGAAATGGACTATTGCTAAAATCATGAGCAAAATCAGAGGCTGGTGTTGGGGTTTTCATTTGCCTTCTATCAGTTTATTGCAGGAAATGGGCTTTTTTGGCTGCGTGATGATAACTATGATAACTTCATACACACAATCAGCTAAAACAACAACTTAACAAAAAAATTGTTTTTTTTCAATGGTTTCAATATGATAGATAGACAATCAATAAATCTTAATTAAAGGTGAGGAATTATGAGCATAGATTCAGTCACACTCGGCGGCGGGTGTTTTTGGTGTCTGGAAGCGGCTATGAATCAACTCAAAGGGGTTAAATCAGTTATCTCCGGGTATGCTGACGGTGAGATTGCTGACCCCAGCTATGAGCAAATTTGTACGGGCACAACGGGACATGCAGAGGTTATCCAGATTACTTTTGATTCTGATATTATCAGCTTGCACACTTTATTAGATGTTTTTTTCACTATTCATGATCCCACCACACTAAACCGGCAGGGTGCTGACAGGGGTAGCCAATATCGATCCACTATTCTCTATCATAATGACAGTCAATCGTCAGAAGCAGAGCAATATATTGCGCAACTGAATGACAGTGGCAAATGGTCTGATCCGATAGTCACTGAACTCAAGCCGCTGGACATTTTTTATGAAGCAGAACAATACCATCAAAACTATTTCCAGCTCAATCCGCAAAGCGGCTATTGCCGGGCTGTTATCCCACCCAAGCTGGAAAAACTTGAACATGAATACCCGTCTTTCCTGAAGTAATAGCGGCTTAATCTTCTGCCGGGCCCTTGCACATCATATAGGCAAAAACCCAGGTGGCAAGAAAGGGCAGCACAGAGACGAACAGATTCAGCTTAAGCGAACAAAATATAGATTGTTCAATACAATTGTAAGCATTACTGGCTGCCGACATCCAGGCAAAAGCAGGCAGTGGAATGCCGGCATGTTCACCATAAAGCAATAGTCCTGGAGCCAGAAAAACAGCCAGCAAAAGACTGCGCCATAAACAGGATACCTGGCGTTTAATCAGCCATTTTCTAAGCAGCCAGACTGCCAGTAAATAAACGATCAGAGAGATTAGTACCACTGCAATTATTGTTATACCACTATCCAAAATATTGTTTTCCTTTTTTGCCTTGCTTATTAATATTTAGTGACCAGACACTAATCAATCAAACGACCTATACCGCCCAATACTGAACCTTCACCCTGTGAACTGCCGCCATGAGAAGGCGCCTGTTCGATAATTCTATCGGCAAGACGAGAAAATGGCAAACTTTGAATCCACACTGTTCCAGTTCAACTCCAACCATTTGCATATCGTGACCAATAATTTCATAATCAACTTCATGACAATGCATTTGTTTTCCTTTTTGGTGATGCTTTGACTCTGCTGCCGCTTCTGCGACAAAAGAAATATATGATATAAAAGTGATCCGCTGTAATGATATTCTAATTTCTACAGGAAGAGTATATGAAAATCAGTTATTTTAGTTTTTTATTCGTTTGTTTGGCTGCTGATATTTTTGCAGGCCAGGTTGATGTGGTCGATGTAGACATTCAATCAAAGGGAGACAATCAATATCGTTTTGATGTCACTTTGCAACACAATGATACTGGCTGGGAACATTATGCAAATCGCTGGGAAATATTGGATTCCAGGGGTAATATACTGGCAACAAGAACCCTGCATCACCCGCATGTTGAGGAACAGCCATTTACCCGTTCATTAGCCGCCACACTGCCTGAGCATGTTAAAACTATTATTATCAGAGGCCATGATAGTGTGCATCAGTATGATGGCAGGGAAATGAAAGTCCCACTTCCCTGAGAGTAAAACATTTGTAACTAACCTTAACTCTTGATAACAAAATAGCCGGTTTAAGTGGCGAATCCTGCATTTTACCGAAGGTCGGCAATCACCACATTGCTGACTGATCAACCTGACTTTCATCACCCCTACAGAAATATTTATCCAGCATATCCCGATGCATACGCTCTTCTTTGCCTGCTTGTTTCAACGCTTTTTGGTATACTCTGCTGGCTTCTTCTTCTCAGATCTGTTCCTTGATCAGTCGTTGTTGTTCTCGTTCTTCCTGTCTTTTTAAGGTGAATTGATATTGCAGACGACATTCATTATATTTCATTTCTATGTACTTGAGATTGAAACCACAATGTAAAGTAGCAGCAGATTTTTCCAGGGTATTGGCCAGTATTTCGATACGCTCCAATGTTCTTGTAAAATTACCTGGGTTCACTTTCCCAATTAATTCATCACAATCGATATTAAATGCTGTCAAAATCAACTTCACCTGGCCATCCAGAATTTTTTTATTATAGGATTTATCGCTAGTTATAGTGGTTTTCACTGGATAGATTACCGCGTTCTTTTCTTTGATGAGCGTTTTTTGTTTATCACGAACTCGTTTAATTTCCTCTGTAAAACGAGCCGAAGTTTCATATAAATAATCTGGCATCTCATAATGCCCAATATCCACAAATTCTTCCAATCGAGAATAGAGATCAACTTTCGACATTAGTTCATGAACTTCACTATCGAGTTTACTAATTTGTTCAGATTTATGACTTATTTCAGTTTTTATGGATTTCAATTGAACCATGTTATGTTGCACTTGCTGATTTAGTTTGTTTGCATTGGATTTTAAAGATTGCAAACTTTTGGTTTCACGATCCAGAGAAGAGTGCGATTTCTCTGCCTCTTTTATTTTTTCTTCTAAGATCTCAAGTTCTCCCTCTTTATGAGAGATAGCATCTAAAAATGATTTATAGTTCTCAAGTTGTTTTTCAAGTTTCCGTTTAGTCATAAAATAGGACACCGGAATTGAAATTAACAGTGTAATAAACACAGCTAAAACTACGTTAAAATCCATGTCCATTTACCTCAGTTCTTCGTTAATGATTTTTTCTCTGAGCATTTTTCGTTCCATACAACGTTGCATATAGGCTTGAGTGGCAAGAGTCATAGTCTCTTTAAATTGAGCTTTTTTTTCCATGGCAATGGCCTTTTTTTCCTCCTGTAGAAAAGCCTTTTTCAGGTTCCGTGCCTGACGTTGACGTTCTCTTTCTGCATTTTTTATTTCTATTCGATTGGCTTCCTTACGGGCTGAACGCTTCAATTGACGATCAAACATCCTGAGTACTTGTGATACACCTCCACCTCTTGCCATAACATGTCACCTTTAAATATTCAAAATAGTACTATTGTTCTGGATCCTGGGTTCACAATTACAGTTTCCGAGATTGTGAAAGTGCTGAAGATAATAATACTGTGGGAACCGCCACAATATATCAGCTAAGAATATTAAAGTGGCTTGTATTATTAGTCGTTCTAAAATATTTTTGTCGATTGCAGAATACATTAAAACATTAATATCACCCCAACCCAATGGTTCAATTAGAATATTTGAAGATATCAGCAACGCAAGAAAGTGGATATCTGAAACCTAAACCTTTCTGAAAGAAGACATTCTACAGCTTGTCTGTATTATTTATGAGTTGCTGGATTCATCAGGCAGGCATGAGGTCAGTGGCACAAAACAAACGTCGGCATAATCCTAAATAAATCAGTTGAACCTACTGCGAACGTCCAATGCACTGAATCTTCAAGACATTCCAGAATATTTTAACTTCACCCGTAGGGTGACTACGAATAAAGCTAAAATAACCTGTAATATCTTGAATCTTCAGCACTTTGATCGCTCTCGCTACGATTCAACTGATTTATTTAGGATAATGACAAGCCTTTTGTCCAGCGTTTATGATGTTGCTCAGGTGCTTTTCAATACTAAAAAATAAAGAGGGGGTAGTAAAAGACGAAGACGTTGAGTTGCTGCAATCTTTTTAGTCTGAGTCAGCTAATTTTTTAGACAGCAGATTATCAATTGACACAGGACCTGGACCATAGAGAATATAAACCAGAATCATTGCGCCCCAGAGGATATGATCCATCATTCCGGTGAAATTATAAAAATCAGTCAGCGCGTAGGCATAAGCGGCAACCGCATTTAGAATGAACAGGCCAATAGCTGCCGGGCGTGTCATCAAACCAAACAAAATCAGCACCGGTAAAATTAATTCACCGCCGGTAGCCATTATGGCCGCTGTTTCCGGTGGTAATAATGGTACAGAGTACTCATAAGCAAACAGGTCAATTGTGGATTGCCACGATTGAATTTTGGTGAGACCTGATTGAAAAAAAACTTTCAGCAAATATAAACGAACCACCAGATCAAAACCGTGGATCATAATATCATTTCGTGCAAACAAAAATTTCTTGATCATTTTATTATATCTTATCCGATCGGATCGGATTGTAGAGAAGAGAAGAGTACCAGTCCGGATCTCCGTCCTGATACTCTAAATAAGTTGCAATAAGTTATCTAAAGCTTATTTTTACCTTATTTTGTACCATTGTTGCCAGCAATCTTGGCACAGGTACCTTCTGGAACATAAACCCACTCATCTGGATCTGCGTCAGTCTTTGCCATACCGGCACATGCATGTTTGCTGGTACCGCAATCATTCATACCGGCTTTAGCAATGCCCTGGCACTTTTCAAAGCCTGGCTTACCCGCATGAGCAGTTGCACCTAAAGTGGCAAAAGCCAAAGCAAATAGACCGACAATAGCTGTTTTTTTAGTGTTTCCCATTTTCGTTTCCTTATGTTTGTTGGATGGCAAAAGAAGAAATCCATTATCTGGTTTTTCTTCAAAAAAATAATCAGGTCAGAATCTTAACAAAATAAATGTCCCGCAGGCTTCATTTATTTCCTGCTAATAATAACCCGAAGTAAAATTTACCAGTGACTGGCTTACTTTACTAGACCTGATGATAAATAAAAAAATTTCATTTTTTATTTATCATGATGTAGCAATAAGAAATTGTTCATTCCTTATTCAGTTAAATTTGAGATAATCAGCCGACACAACAAGCTTTGGACCTCGAATATTCAGTTAAAACTATGCATAAATATTAGAGGCTGTCATAGGTATTATCCGAAATATCAAAATACAAATGATTATTTTAAACTATTGTTAAACTTCAAGAATAAATCTTCTTCAACAAAACTGCGGATCTGAATATGTTTAATCTAAAAAAAACAACAGGCGGAAAGAAAACGGTCGAATCCACGGTCTATAAAGAGGTAAGCAGGCAAAAACGCTTTGAAACACTGGTCAAAGCTTATTCCAGTGATCTTTATCGTTTTGCTTACTGGTTATGCAGTAACCATTCAATTGCTGATGATCTGGTTCAGGAGACTTTTTTAAGAGCCTGGAAAGCACTGGACAAACTCGAAGATGAGAAAAAAGCAAAAAGCTGGCTCATTACCATTTTACGTCGGGAAAATGCCCGCCGTTTTGAACGAAAAAGCTTTGATCTGGTTGATATTGAAGAACTTGTTATTGAGGATCCGGTCAATCCCGGCCCTCAGCAGTCATTGGAACAAGATCAGCTCCACCGGGCAATTCTTAATCTTGAAATTGAGTATCGGGAGCCATTAATTCTGCAAACTATCGGCGGCTTTAAAACCGGTGAAATTGCACAAATGCTGAATCTAAACCTGAATACGGTTAATACCCGCTTATTCAGAGCTCGTGATCAACTCAGGCATAAACTATGTAAAGACCTGAAACAGACAAGAGGGATAAGTATTTAACTGAATCATTTAGACCCATTATATTTGTTAAAGATAACGGGTATAGGACATTTTAAGAGTCGTGTTAGGGGATGTTATACGTGGATGATCTTGAGTTTCGAAAAAATGCAATTATTGATCCCTGCAGCCAGACTCCGGAATTTCTGGAGAAAACCAGACAGAGCCGCAATAATCAAAGCTTTGTCGAAAATCAACAATCCTTTAATCAGGAACTTCTAAACACTCTGGAGTTTTCCACGCCTGAAAATCTTTCAGATCGAATTATTCTTGCTCAGCAGCTGTCACAGCATCATCTTCAGCAAAAAATAAAACGTCAGAAACATTGGCGTAACTGGTTAGGCGGCAGTATTGCTGCTGCTATCATTATGGCATTCAGTCTGAACCTCATATTACCCGGAACACAGAATAGTTCATTACTTGCTCAGCAAGTGATTAAACATGTTCATGAGGATACTCATGCCCTGAATGTGCACATGAATGTACCCAAAACCAGAATTGACACCATGCTGGCTTCCTATGGCGGTAAATTGAATGGCCCCATTGGTCAGGTTACTTTTCTGGGACATTGTATTATTGGCGGACATACCGGTATTCATATGGTACTCAATACCTCTTTGGGTATCGTCTCTGTGCTGTTATTACCCAGCCAGATAATCAATGATTCCTCGGTGCTGAACGACAGCCAGTTAAGTGGTATTTTATATCCTTCTCAAAAAGGCAGTATTGCCATCGTATCTGAGCAGCCTAAAGCCATTGAAGCTGCACGCCGGCAAATCAACCAGAATTTAAACTGGATCATTTAAACTAAAGTCGCTACCCTATGCCCAAGCCTTCTGTTAATAAAAAGTGCGCATAAGGATAAACCATGAGCGAAATCCAGCTAAACAATACCTGGAAAAATCTTCTGCAAAATTCTTTAGAAGCAGACAATATGTCAGCTTTAAAAATTTTTTTACGCCATGAAAAAAACCAGGGAAAAGTTATTTTACCTCACTCCAGTCTTTGGTTTAATGCCCTCAACAGCACACCACCCGACAAGGTAAAAGTCGTTATTCTGGGCCAGGATCCGTATCCAACACCCGGCCATGCTCATGGCCTGTGCTTTTCTGTGCTGCCGGATGTGAGACCTGTTCCCAAATCACTCATCAATATCTACAAAGAATTGCAGGATGATTTAGGCATTGTCAATCACAACGGCCATTTACAATCCTGGGCCGAGCAGGGAGTCTTATTGCTTAATAGTGTCTTAACAGTCGAAAGTGGTAAAGCAAATTCTCATCAGGGTCAGGGATGGGAGCTGTTTACTGATGCCATTATTAATGAATTAAATAATCAGTCACGCCCT
This sequence comes from Gammaproteobacteria bacterium, assembly GCA_030632625.1. Classification (GTDB taxonomy): domain Bacteria; phylum Pseudomonadota; class Gammaproteobacteria; order GRL18; family GRL18; genus GRL18. The sequence continues at coordinate 2,885 of DAOVUK010000023.1, read as the reverse complement.
ATTGCCTTTGTTTTGTGGGGAGCCTATGCCCAAAAGAAAGGTGCTATTATTGACCCGCAGCGTCACTTTGTTCTGCGTGCTCCCCATCCGTCACCTTTATCTGCCTACCGGGGTTTTTTCGGCAGCAAACCCTTTTCTCAAATCAACCGGTTTTTGCAGCAGCAGGGCCAGACGGAAATTGACTGGCGTACCGGCGAATGATAATTTAAATCAAAGCTTGATTATTCTAGAATAATCCAGTAAATATAAGAAAACCTGAATCCTGGTCAATAAGTATATAACGGAGAAATATTGATTTGTTTGTAAATGTGACCAGCTTCCTCTATTAAAAATAGTTACAACAATTTAATCAATATCTGTCACTTCAGATACTCATAATCACACATAAGCAAGGAACCAGCAATGGACATGAATGAAATATTAACTCTGGGCGCTAAAGCCTTTATGGATAGTCAAGGCAGTGGCAATGCAGGCAGTAATCTGGATATTGGAGCACTGACGTCTGCACTGTCAGGACTCAACGGTGGATCTGGCAGCGGCGGCTTCAATATTGGATCGGTCATCAGCAGCATGCAGGGCGACAGCATGGGCGACATGCTGCAGTCATGGTTAGGCGATAGTCAAAACAGCAGCATCTCAGGTAGTCAAATCAGTGATTTGTTAGGCTCCGATAAAATTGCAGCTTTTGCATCACAACTGGGATTAAGCCAGGAGCAGGCAATTGGTGGATTACAAGATGCCATGCCGCAAATGGTAGATAAGGCCAGCAGTGGTGGCTCATTACTCGACTCTATCGGCGGTATAAGCGGGGCATTAAGTATGGCGAGTAAGCTATTTGGTAAATAAACCGTAACTACTATTTAAAATAAGCCCAAATACCGCCTATTACACCCAGTCCTGCCAGTACCTGAGCCTCAATAAGCATATTAGAAGAATACAGGATCGCCGCGCTGATCAGCAGTGCGGCACTGAGAATTGTTTGTGTGGTGGTTTTACTCTGGCTGGCAATTTTATGTTCAATCCTGTCCAGAGTCTCACTCTGATAATTGATGCGTAACTTACCATGACGTGCCTGCTGAACCACATCAAAGACCTGACCTGGAAATTCCGGCAACTGTTCCATCCATAAGGGTGCATGATGTTTGATCTGTTTGGCAAAGGAACGAAAGCCCAGTTGTTCCTTCATCCAGTTTTCCAGAAATGGTTTGGCCGTGTCCCAGAGATCCAGTTGCGGATAGAGCTGACGCCCCAGGCCTTCAATATTCAATAAGGTTTTTTGCAGTAATACCAGCTGCGGCTGTACTTCCATATTGAAACGACGAGCCGTCTGGAACAAGCGTAATAATAGCTGTCCAAAGGAAATTTCATGCAGCGGTTTTTCAAAAATAGGTTCACAGACTGAACGAATGGCTGATTCAAAATCATCAACCCGGGTATCCGGCGGCACCCAGCCGGATTCCACATGCAGCTCAGCCACCCGATAATAGTCCCGATTAAAAAAGGCCAGAAAGTTTTCTGCCAGATAGCGCTGATCGTCGGTGCTCAGACTACCCATTATGCCAAAATCAATGGCGATGTATTGTCCGGAATTGGAGACAAAAATATTACCCGGATGCATATCAGCATGGAAAAAATTATCACGAAAAACCTGGGTGAAAAAAATCTCCACGCCCATTTCTGCCAAACGCTTAAAATCAATATCCATGGCCTTGAGATCTTGCATATTGGTCACCGGCATACCATGGATACGTTCCATGACCATGACCTTCTTGCGGCAATGATCCCAGTCTACTTCAGGAATGTAGAGCATTGGTGAATCTTTAAAGTTGCGTCTCAGCTCCGATGCATTGGCCGCTTCTCTGAGCAGATCCAGCTCATCAATAATATTTTTATCAAATTCTTCCACCACTTCATGGGGACGCAGACGTTTACCATCTGACCAGAATTGTTCCACTTTATCTGCAATGGCATAGAGTAGAGCCAGGTCACGACGAATGACTTTTTCAATATCAGGACGAACCACTTTAACCACCATTTCCCGACCATCTAACAGGGTCGCTTTATGTACCTGAGCAATTGAAGCAGAGGCGAGTGGTGTCCGGTCAAATTCCTGGAAAATTTTATCGATGGGTAATTTAAATGATTTTTCAATGATCTCTACTGCTTTGTCCCCGGAAAAAGGCGGTACCTGATCCTGTAATTTAGCTAATTCTTCTGCCAGATCATCGGGCAATAAATCTCGTCGGGTAGAAAGGATCTGTCCAAACTTAACAAATATCGGTCCCAGATCTTCCAGAGCCATGCGGATCCGTTCACCACGGGGACGACGGGTCCGGTGCCGCAGCCAGAATGAGGGTGAAATATACCGAACCAGGCGCAATGGCCTGAACAGGTGAGCACTAAGAATAATTTCATCCAGGCCATGGCGAAGCAGCACACGACTGATATACATAAGATGAAAAAAATGGGTGATAGTCTTCACTCGACAGGCTTCTCATTTGCTATGGTTTTAGACAGACGATTAATCCGTGCTTCTGCCCGATCAACATCACTGCGGATCTGATCAATCTGGGTATTAAAATGACTAATCTCAGGGCCCGAAGCAATATCACGCGATTCATACTGGATATATTCACTGACATCCATGCTCAATGAGCTGAGTGTGTCTTTACCCCAGCCGAAAAAGCCCCGGGCCATATTACCCAGAGAATGAGCAATGACATCGCCGGTGATATGGGATAAATGTTCCTCCCAGTCAATATCCAGCTGTTTGAATAAGGACTGAAAGTGCTGGCCGAGGGCGATATCACCCGTGATACTGATATCCCCTTTAAAAACTGCCTTTGTTTTTGTTTTTTCATCCGCCATTGCCATACGTGCAAAGG
>DAOVUK010000357.1 GCA_030632625.1 Gammaproteobacteria bacterium | reverse complement strand
ACCTAAATATGAAAATTCTTATCGCGGATGATGAACCTCTGGCACGGGAAAGACTGCTCCACCTGTTCAGGGAAATTAATCAGGATCACCTGTTAATTGAAGCCGGCAATGGCCTTGAAGCGATTGAACAGGTGAACCAGGAAGAACCGGATATCGTACTGATGGATATTCGCATGCCGGGTATGAATGGTCTGGAAGCCACTTCGCATCTAATGACAATTGATAAGCCGCCCGCTATTATTTTTACTACAGCGTATGATGAATACGCTCTGCAGGCATTTGAGTCTCAGGCAGTGGATTATTTACTGAAACCCATTCGTAAAGAGCGACTGGAAAAAGCGCTCAGTAACTGCACTAAGCTTAATAAGCTTCAGCTGGAACAATTGGGGCGGCAAAATAAGGAAATATCGTATAGAACACATATCAGTGTCCAGATCAGAAACACAATACAGCTGGTACCTATAAAGGATATCTTCTGTTTCTTAGCGGATAACAAATACATCACCATTAAATACAACAAAGATGGCGATATTGCAGAGACCATTATTGAGGACACGCTCAAGTCTCTGGAAGATGAATTTGCAGGCACCTTCTTACGCATCCATCGAAATGCATTGATACGAAAAGATAGAGTAGAAGCCCTGCAAAAGCACAAGGATGGTCGAGTACTGCTTAAATTGGCAGGCCTCTGTGAAGAATTTGAAGTGAGTCGTCGACATTTGTCCTATGTACGTAAATTGATGAAATCTTGATATACTGAGTATTCGCGATAGTGTTGGCCTATTATTCCAGGATTAATTCTTCAGAGGCACTTTTTACTTTCTTAATTTTCACAGGGTTGATATGAAAAAACTAAAAAATGAAAAAGAATTATTAAAAAAAGCGATTCTGGAGGGCGTTAAATATGGTGAAGGCAGGGGTGTGGTTGAGTTTGAAGCCACGGACTCAGCCCATGAAAAAATTGAATATATCTATCGACTGCTGGTTCACGATAAGGTGATACAAGCGATTCCGGAAGACCAGATATCCCAAAAGTCAATGGCACATAAACTGGCAATCTGGGCATCGAAGAAAAAATAAAAAGGCAGCCGTTTAATGAGAATAAAGAATTAAGGCTTATCACAAAAAAAGTCCATATTTTTATTTAAAATATCTGTCTGATTTACCACCAGAGCGGACGAAGTCCTCAGTTGTATGTTTCTATGTTTTTAAGTTTTTATGTTAAAAGCAAGAGATTAAAGAGCATGGGCCCATTAAGAACTGCTTTTGACTTTTCTTTTGATAGATAACTTACAACTTATAAACATAAAAACTGTCTGTTTCGGTGGTAAAACCGTCATTTTCAGTAAGTAACAGCTCGTAAAAAAGTACGTGCTTTTGTGATGAACCATTATTATTTATACACCTTCCTGTATCGACCTTAATCTATAACCGTATGTCATATATGGCATGAGATGCCATTTTTATATGACAATTATGTCTTTGTTTCAGTGGAAATAAATTTTATTATTACATTGCGTTTTGTTGTGAGTTTTATTTTCTATAAAAAACAATGAGATAGAAATGTTTTCAGATGCTGTTTTAAATGGTGATTTGTTGGCACAAGGTTTGCAATTATTTTAGTGTAAACAATAAAGAGTGGATTGCAAGCCGCATTTTTTAAATGTATGAAGTGATTTTCTCTTTTGCCAGTGTAAGCTCTTGTGCGGCAAACGACCCTCCGTTTTGCCGTACTTTTTTAATTTCTCCCCCTCTTTCAAAAAAAAGATGATTCATCTTTATCTTCCTGGCCTCCTCTTTGTCTATGTGAGTCTATGTGAGTCTATGTGACATGACAATGACATGTCATAATATTTTCAGCAATATTCTATGTCATGACGAATTGAGTTCTTTGTTCCGCAAGCAGTCTTTTTAATCCTGAAAATATTCCAGTAAAACAATGAGCTGCGTGCTTTGTTAATAACTGGCATGGACAATGCTTTAGAATAAAGTATGAACGGAATGTGTCTGAGTTATAGCTCTTAATTTCGTTTTTTGTCGATAACCTGGATATAAGTCAATTTGGCTTAATTTCAGGATTTAACATTTTTATGTTGTCAGGATTGCTCAACCGCCCTTTATTTTAAGGTTTTTGGTTGGGCTTTTTTTTGCCTTATGATTTACCTGCTTTATTTATTCTTCCCTGCCATTTATTTCAGCATGTCTTGCTCTTCCATTTTGCTGATTCTTTGTAAATAGCGATATAAGGTCCGTTCGCTGATACCGAGTTCCTGTGCAGCAGAAAGGCGATGCCCATTGTGATATTCAAGAGTTTGTTTGACTGTTGCCAAATCAGGCTTACGTGATTTGCCAGCTCTTTGTTTCTGTGGAGATTGTTTCTGAGGAGGTAACTGCCGTCTTCTTTCAACCTGACCAGAAGTTCTATAAGCATAAGGGGTCGGGAAATCTTCCACATCAACATCATCGTATTCACTGCTTAAAACGTGATGGGGATTTTTATCAATGGTCAGATGTTCTTCGGTAATCAATTCGCCGGCAGAAAGAATGACAGCACGTTCCATAATATTGCGTAATTCTCTGATATTACCAGGAAAATCATAGGATGAAAGAACCTCAATAATATCTGACTGTAATGGGATATGCTGGGTACCATCCTCTATTTTACGCAAAAAATGTTCTGCAATTGCAGGGATATCGGCTTTGCGCTCTCTTAAGGGTGCTACATGTACAGGGAATGTGGCCAGTCGATAATAGAGATCCTGACGAAATGTGCCTTCTTTGACCATTTTTTTTACATCCTGATTGGTCGCTGCAATGATACGCACATCCACTTCAAAATAGTGAGTACCACCAATGCGCCTTATGGTGCTGCTTTCCAGTACTCTGAGCAGTTTTGTCTGTAAATCTAATGACAGTTCACCGATTTCATCAATAAAAAGAGTGCCTCCATGAGCTGACTCAATCAGGCCAATCTTCTGTTTACCTGCACCGGTGAAGGCACCTTTTTCATAACCAAATAGTTCGCTCTCAATCAGGGTTTCGCCAATGGCTCCGCAGTCGACAACAATCATGGGTTTGTTGTTGCGTTTGGAGTAATGATGAATATAATTTGCGACACAGTCTTTGCCGACCCCGCTTTCGCCTTCGATAAAGACTGTCGATTGGGTCGGGGCAACACGATGCAGAATGCTTATCAGGCGTAAGATAGCTGGAGTCCGGCCAATTAATAATTGGGGATCATTTTCTTCCTGTGGAATCGTGACCATGGTTTCACCCATATAATGGATTTCACCAGAATCATTATGAATCGGACTGGCGCTGATCTGAACATGTTCTTCTTCATCACCATGTTTGTGAATATGCAGCACACTGGTGGATTTACCTGTGCGCATGACAGTTTCCAGAGGGCAGTGTTCGCCATGCTGGCTGCAGGGTGAATTATAATTATGGGATACTTCGTAACAATATTTTCCATCAATATTGCTTTGGGTATGAAACGAGCTTCGATAAGCCTTATTGGAAGCAACAATTTGGTAATGGCGATCAATAATGACAAAAGGATCATTGAAAATATTGATTAAATCGTCACAGGAAGGTTTAGAAATATCATCTTTCTTTAATTGGACATGTGTTGCCATTGACAGGTTTTCAGTTGAGGTGTTTTTCATAGGGACCGCTTTATATTATGAGTAATTGTTTTGCGTTTTAAAATGGAAATATGACGAATCCTTTTTTGTCATGACATTTTTATTATAGAACTATTTATCAGGAATGCATTGAATAAACATATTTTTTTAATATGAGCTAAAGTAAATAAATTATAATAACTCAACGATGAGCAGTCATTTCAGCGTATTACCCTCGCTGTTAAAAAAACAAATTAATTGATCTGGATCAATAAGATTTGACTTTCCTATAAAAATATTCTTAAATACCCCATAAATCATTGTTTTATAACCATATTTTCTATAAGGTTATTTGTCTTCACTGACTTTAAAATACCTATATTACAAGTTTTCAGGGTAAGTCAGTCGAGTAAATAGCTATATAAGGAGGACATTATGTCTAAGGTAACAATTTACGATACGCCCATGCTAGATGAGCTGGAAAATGGCGAATGGCCTAGCTTTATTTCAGCATTCAAGCGTTTAAGAGATGACCATCCTGATGAGCGTATCAATTCCATGGTTAATGGAATGATGGGTCAGTTAGTACATT
>DAOVUK010000371.1 GCA_030632625.1 Gammaproteobacteria bacterium | reverse complement strand
TGGGGAAGAAAATATTTATTCACCAGCAAACCCTGAGATGGTGAATAGACCTTCTCCGAATTATCTGTAGTGGCACTGGCTTCTCGGATAGCAGCTAAAGTTTGAGGCCCGACAATCCCATCCACTATTAAGCCATTTTTCCGTTGGTAAGACTCAACCGCCGTTCTAGTGCCGGCACCAAAAATCCCATCATCATCAATTCCCAAAGCCTGCTGCAGCTCGACAACTTCCTGCCCCCTTGAACCTTCTTTCAGTAACATATCAATCTCCTTATAACCTCTAAATAGAATATTCTATGAACCCGCGAGCTTGAAAATTACCACTAACGCTCTTCCTGATCAAGTTTTCCCGGGAGCACAGTAAAATATATATGGACGAGTTAACAGCGCTTACTGCTTTATCCGATACCCTGTTTTAAACATCCAGCCCACGATGACTATGCAGATAGTCAAAAATACAAGAATCATTGCCAGACTTATACCCACACTAACATCCGAAACTTCGAAGAAACTCCAGCGAAAGCCACTGATAAGATATACCACCGGGTTAAACAGTGTCACTGTCTGCCAAAAAGGCGGCAACATATTCACCGAGTAGAAACTACCGCCAAGGAAAACCAGCGGGGTTATAACTAACAGCGGGATGACTTGCAGTTTTTCAAAATCGTTTGCCCATAAGCCGATAATGAAGCCGAACAAACTAAATGATATGCAGGTGAGAATTAAAAAAGTTAGCATCCATAGCGGATGAGCAATATTAAGATCCACAAAAAAGCTTGCTGTCAGCAGAATAATGAAACCGATGATCAACGATTTAGTTGCGGCTGCCCCGACATAACCGACAAGTATTTCAAAAAATGAAATAGGCGCAGAATGAATCTCATAAATACTGCCAGTGAATTTAGGGAAAAAGATGCCAAAAGATGCATTGGATATACTTTGCGTAAGTAATGACAACATGGTCAGCCCCGGAACAATAAACAGGCCATAAGAAACACCATCTATACTTTGTATACGTGAGCCAATAGCCGAACCAAACACGATAAAATACAGAGACGTTGAAATAACCGGTGAGACAATGCTTTGAAACAAGGTGTCCCATGTACGCAACATTTCGTACTGGAAGATGACTTTAATCGCTTGAAGATTCATCCCCCCTCCTTCACCAGATCGACAAAAATATCTTCCAGCGAACTTTGCTTTATTTGCAGATCTTTTAGCGCCAGCCCTGCGTTATGAATATTCTGCAACAAAGCGGTGATGCCGGTGCTGTCACTCATGGTATCGTAAGTATAAGTAAGCTTGTTGCCGTCGTCTGATAATGTCAGATCGTAGGTTGCCAGTGATTGCGGCAAGCTGGAGACAGCTTCTTTTAACTCGACTATCAACTGTTTTTTACCCAGGTTATGCATTAACGTCTGTTTGTCTTCAACCAGTATTAACTCACCGTTGCTGATTACACCGATGCGGTCAGCAATCTCTTCTGCCTCTTCGATGTAATGGGTAGTGAGGATGATGGTTACTCCCGACTCTCGTAAACGTCGCACAATATTCCACATGTCTTTACGCAATTCGACATCAACACCTGCTGTTGGCTCATCGAGAAATAATATTTCAGGTTCATGGGATAAGGCTTTGGCAATTAAAACACGGCGTTTCATACCACCGGATAATGTTCTTAGTTCATGGTTTTTTTTGTCGAATAAAGATAAGTCTTTCAATAGCTGTTCGAGATAGGTTTTGTCTTTTTTCTTGCCAAACAGGCCTCGACTGAACTGGATGGTATTCCACACGGTATCAAATGCACCCAGCGTGAGTTCCTGTGGAACCAGGCCGATTAATTCCCGTGTTTTACGATAATCAATAACATTGTCATGACCATTCGCTGTCACCGTACCCGAGCTGGGTGAAACGATTCCACAAATGATAGAGATTAAGGTGGTTTTACCCGCACCGTTTGGCCCCAGTAAAGCAAGAATTTCACCCTTAGCGATATCTAAATTAATCTTCTTCAGTGCCTGAAAGCCTGACTGGTAAGTTTTGGACAGGTCGTTTATTGAGACGATTGCTTGCATGCTGTGATATTACGTTGTTTTATGGCAGTTAACATAACGAAATAAACAGCTCCGGAGGTAATGCCAGTAAATTAAGATTTTGCCGGCAACAGAAAAACCTCGGCACACCGCTTCGCTGCTCCTGCATTGCCCTAATACCGTACATCCCTGTACATATTATGCCGGTCTACGGTGAGATGAAATTTCTTTGTAGGCTGGCATAAACGATAGCGTTGCCTACATGGATGTAGGTAAGGGGCGTGAGCATATGTCCATGGATGGACGGTAGTAGGGTAACGCAGGAGCAGTTACCGAGGAGCGGAAGCTTTGCCGGCGATACGCTCGTTAGTGATTACCTTAACTTACTGGCATTGGGGGCGGAATGAAATACCCTTTAAATAAACTAGCTATTTGATTGGGCCTGTCTTACACCTTCTTCTGCAAGGGTGCGCATACGCTGTGCATGACAATCACGTGCATCCTTCACCATATAATGCTCTCCCGAATGGCGAAAGCCCAGTTTGCTGTAGAAACCCTTGAGCTGTTTTTTAAGCTCAGGGGTGCGTTTTTCAAACTTGTCATCAATAATGGGAACAGCCTTCAACGCGACCAGCGTTTTATTCATATCCACCACCTGGCTCATGCGTTTCAGCATTTCCGTACCAATACTGCGATTTCTGTATTCCGGCTCTACCTTCAGCTCTTCGATATAAACCAGGCTGGCACAAGGTGTTAGTTCTGGCTCATCTTTGCTAAACGATTCAACAAAACAGTTATTATTTGAAATAATATGAGAACCCAGATCTGAAATTTCGGGAGAAATGGAGTCAAATAGCTCCTGTATATCATCAAATGACTCACGCGCACGGGAAATATCCAGTCGGTGACCTTTTATCCTGGCAACTACCTTCTCTTCTGCATCATCGTCCCAGAGGATAGCCTGACCTTCGAAATCAAGCAATAAATCGCTAAACTCCTCAATGTCTGAAGGTTTGAGAGAAAACTCGAATTCAAGTTCTGGTAGAGTGTTTGACGGCATAATCTTAATACCACATATTAGTTTTTTCTAATATAGCCCCGAAAATCATTATTTTCAAGTACTTTTCGTTTATTTAGTGTAGTGTATTGATCTTTATCACGTTTTTTTATTATATTTCAATATGTTAGATTCATCCGTTGGCATTATTGCCGGTACTCAACTGGCAGACTACCATTTTGGGGACGAACACGCGTTTGGTCCACACCGACACCAGGCTTTTCTGGATGGTATGGACAGCTTGGGTTTAACCTCGCAGGTTAAATGGCTGAAACCTGTTCAGTGTGATTTTCAAAGCCTGCAAAGTTTCCATTCCAATGAATTTATCGAAAAGATAAAACAGCGTTCCGAGTCAGGCGCCGGCTACCTGGATCATGGTGATACGCCTGCCCGTAAAGGCATTTTTGAAGCCGCCTCAACTGTGGTGGGTTCAGTACTCGAGATGGTCGATAAAATTATGGATAAGCAGTTTCGGCGAGGTTTTGTACCCATTGCCGGTCTTCATCATGGCTACCGGGACCATTGTAACGGCTTCTGTGTATTTAATGATTGTGCCATTGCCATAGAGCATTTACGCAAGCAGCATCATTTACAGAAGATTCTGTATGTTGATATAGACGCCCATCATGGCGACGGGGTGTTTTACAACTACGACAGTGACAGTCAGCTGTTTATGGTTGATTTTCACGAAGATGGGCGCTTTCTGTACCCCGGCACGGGTGATGCCGATGAAACAGGTAGCGGCCCGGCAAAGGGTTCCATGATGAATTTCCCCATGCCCAAACAGGCTACAGACAAAGATTTTGCCCGCTCATGGCCCGAGGCCGAAGCTTTTATAAAATCGACTGAACCGGACTTCACTCATTTGCAGTGTCGGTCCAACAGCATGAAAGGCGAGCCAATTACACATCTGCAATATTCACAGCAATCCT
>DAOVUK010000124.1 GCA_030632625.1 Gammaproteobacteria bacterium | reverse complement strand
TGATTATTAATGACAATATGAATAGTGCCCTTGGTAGAATACCCCCTGGATTGAGACATCTGAAAGGTTTCCATAACAACACCCTGACCTGAGAATGCTGCATCACCATGAATTTGAATGGCAATAATCTGCTCACCCTGGTGATCCGAACGACGCTCTTGCCTGGCGCGGACAGAACCTTCAACGACTGGTGAGACAATCTCCAGATGCGAAGGATTAAATGCCAGGGTCAAATGCATAGAAGCCCGGGGCGTTAAAATATCAGATGAAAATCCCATATGGTATTTTACGTCGCCCAGGTAATCGCCGTTTTCTTTTTTTCCCTCAAACTCATCAAAAAGTTCACCGGGTGTTTTCCCCAGGATATTAATAAGCACATTTAATCGTCCTCTATGAGCCATGCCGATCACAGTTTCTTTAATGCCATAAGCTGTTGATGACTGTACTAACTCATCCAGTAAGGGGATGAGCGATTCAGCTCCTTCAAGAGAAAAACGTTTCTGGCCGACATAACGGGTGTGCAGATATTTTTCTAATCCTTCAGCCGCTGTTAAGCGACGTAAAATACGTTGCCGCGCTTTATAATGCAGCGTTGGAATGCTGATAACACTTTCCAGCTTTGTCTGAATCCAACGCTTTTCCGGCGTTTCACTGATGTGCATATATTCAGCACCAATGGTATGGCAATAAGAGTGCTGTAAAATTTGTAATATTTTTTTCAGACTTGCCCGTTGTTCAGTATTGAGAGAACCCGTGTCAAACTCCAGCTTAAGATCAGATTCAGATAATTGATGATATTCGAGTGTAAGTTCCGCTATATGAGTCGTGTTTTGTGGATACAAAGGGTTAAGATTAGCCTTAAAATGACCCAATATTCTATATGAATTAATAAGTTGCAGTACCTGAACCTGTTTGCGTTCATAAGCTGTATCTATGGTGTAGGCTTTATTTTGATGTGTTCTTGTCTGCTGCTCACTGCTTTTAGAAAGAGTTTTAGAAAGCGCTTCAGAGCTGGCTTGCGGCTTTTCTTTTAATGACTCAAATTGTGCTCGCCATTGAGGTTCAACAGATTCAGGGTTTTCAAGATAAGCCTCATACAGTGATTCAAGCCAGGCGGTATTAGCACCATCCAGCCAGGAGCTTTGTTGTGTGCTTTTCATATCATCAAACATACATCAGGTCTTTAATTTATATGTAATAGTTTAAATAATAGTCATTATTTAAAACTTTTCTCAATAATGACCGAAAAAATACAGTTTTCTTGTTTTTTTTCTTGTTTCCTGCAGCAAGTGATACCATATCTAGCGGGTATTCATTCGTTTGTTATAATTTTAGACGAATGATTTAGTATTTAAAATAATTTGGAGTCCTGTCTGGAATGACTGTTGCCGTTGAAACTAAACCTACAAACAACATAGCTAATTCACTTTTATCTGAAGCAGCCATCTCTGAACCAAAGTGTTATGAAACATTTGAATGGATACGAAGTGAAAAAATTGAATCGCTGGATATTATTATTAACCAGTTCCAGCATAAAAAGACCGGGGCACTGCATTACCATATCGCGGCAGATAATGATGAAAATGTTTTTCTGGTGGCTTTACGAACCATTCCAACTGATTCGACCGGTGTCGCACACATTCTTGAACACACAGCCTTGTGCGGTAGTAAAAAGTACCCCGTCAGAGATCCATTTTTCATGATGATCCGGCGTTCTTTAAATACTTTTATGAACGCTTTTACCAGTAGTGACTGGACAGCTTATCCTTTTGCTAGTCAAAATCGTAAAGATTTTAATAATCTTCTGGATGTTTATCTTGATGCGGTATTTTTTTCCAGACTGGATGAACTTGATTTTGCTCAGGAAGGACACCGCCTTGAGTTTGAACAGGCGGATGATGTTAATTCTGAACTGCAATTTAAGGGGGTGGTATTTAATGAGATGAAAGGGGCCATGTCCTCCACAGTAAGCGCATTGTGGCAATCGGTCAGTAAATACCTCTTTCCAACAGTAACATATCACTTTAATAGTGGTGGAGAACCTACTGATATTCCTGACTTAAGTTATGAGCAATTAAAAGAATTCTATGAAGTTCATTATCATCCGAGTAATGCCGTCTTTATGACTTTTGGTAATATCCCGGCCCACATTCATCAACAGAAATTTGAACATCAGGTGTTAGAAAAATTTGATCGTCTGCAGCAGACAATTCAGGTTAATAATGAAAAACGTTATTTTTCACCCATTAATATTGAAGAAAGTTATCCACTTGATGCCGAGGAAGATCAGCACAATAAAACGCATCTGGTGATGGGCTGGCTTTTGGGCCAGAGTATCAATCTCGAAGAACAACTCGAAGCTCAATTTTTATCCAGCTTACTGCTGGAAAATTCCGCTTCACCACTGATGCAGGCACTGGAAACCACTGATTTAGGTAATTCGCCCTCACCACTGTGTGGTCTGGAAGATTCTAATAAAGAAATGAGTTTCCTTTGTGGTCTGGAAGGTTCAACAGCTGAAAATGCACAGGCATTTGAGGATCTGGTGTTAAAAGTTCTTCAGGATGTTGCTGACAACGGTATCAAAAAAGAACAGATTGATGCTGTTTTACATCAATTAGAATTAAATCAGCGTGAAATTGGTGGTGATCATTATCCCTTTGGTCTGCAATTGATTTTATCAGGTTTGTCGACCGCTATTCATCGCGGTGATGTAATCACTCATATGAATATTGACCGCGCCCTGCAAACATTACGTGACAAGGCTAACGATCCGGATTATGTCAAACATCTGGTCACTGCACAATTACTCAATAATCCTCACCGGATAAGAGTGACCTTTAAACCCGATGATAAACTGGAACACCGTCGTAATGAGGCAGAAAAAAAACGTCTGGCAGACATTAAAGCCGGTCTGAGTAAAGAACAGCAGGATAATCTGGTCACTCTGGCGGCACAATTAGCAAAACGACAAAATGATTTAGAAACAGATATTGATGAAATTCTGCCTAAGGTGACCGTAGAAGATGTCCCGGAAACAATAAAAATACCGAAAAATTATGAGCAAACATATAAACAAGCGCACTCTGAGCTAAAAATTTCTCATTTTAATCAGGGAACCAATGGTCTGGTATATCAGCAGCTGATCCTTGATATGCCAGAATTTTCTGAACAGGAACAACAGTATCTGCCTTTATTTAACTACTGTTTTGGTGAACTCGGCAGTGGCAGCGAAGATTACCTGCAGATGCAGATCCGCCAGTCACAAATATCCGGCGGCATTCATGCCAGCAGCAGTCTGCGCGGAAAAATAGATGATGAGCAGCAGGTTCAGGGCTTTTATAGCATTTCTGGAAAATCTTTGCTGCGCAATCATGGTGCCATGACACAGCTGCTGAAACAGTCATTTGAAGAGATGCGCTTTGATGAAACTGATCGAATTAAAGAGCTTATTTCTCAGTTAAGAACCCGAAAAGAGAATAGCATAACAGGCAGTGGTCATTCTCTGGCAATGCAGGCCGCCTCAAGCGGCATGAGCCCGGTATCACATTTGAGCCATCAAAACAGAGGACTTGCCAGTATCGTTTTCATTAAGGATTTGGACGACGCCTTACAAAATGACTCTTTACAAAGTAACTCTTTACAAGATGCCTCTTTACAAAATGCTTCTTTACAAAGTAACTCTTTACAAGACAACGCAATTACAAAACTCACTGAACTGCTGAAAAGCATACATGGTAAATTAAAGAATGCACCGGCTCAATTTCTTCTTGTTTGTGAAGAAGATGCTTATCAGTCCTGTTGTGACGATATATTACAAAACTGGAACTCAGTCAGCTTAAGTAAAAAAGATCCTCAGAATTCTGACTTGTTGAATCTGCCTCATATTAAAGAACATGTTAAACAGGCCTGGTTAACCAGTACTCAGGTCAATTTTTGTGCCAGAACCTATGCCACTGTACCTGTCGGGCATCCTGATGCCGCAGCATTAACCATCCTGGGTGGTTTTTTAAGAAACGGTTTTCTGCATCGCTGCATACGAGAGCAGGGCGGAGCTTACGGCAGTGGTGCCAGCCAGGATTCAGCTAATGCCTGTTTTAAGTTTTTCTCTTATCGCGACCCGAGATTGTCAGATACCTTTAATGATTTTGAACAATCACTGCAGTGGCTGCTTGACACAACTCATGAATATCAGGCCCTGGAAGAAGCCATTCTTGGTGTTATCAGCAGTATTGATAAACCTTCTTCACCTGCCGGTGATGCCAAACAGACTTTTCATAATAATTTGTTTGGCCGCAATGCTCAGCAAAGACAGAAGTTCAGACAAGAAATACTTGCAGTGACCATTGATGATCTTATTCGTGTTGCCAAATGCTACTTAATTGAGCAAAAAAATAGTATGGCAGTGGTCAGCAATCATGAACATGAAAAAGAATGTATTGAATTGGGACTGGATATCATCAATCTTGCTTAAAAATATCCCGTTTATCAAAAAATCTCTTAATAAGATAGCTAACGTCTAATGACACAAACATTTAAACAGGCCTTTTATTTTTTTCGCACCAATCTTTTAAAATTATTAAGCTTTACTTTTTTAATTGGTCTGCTGGTTATTTTGCTCGCGCAATTGCTCGTACCGCTGCTTTTTGGCGGCGTGCCAGCCGAAGAAATAAGTCCGGATACTATCAGACCTTTTGCCCAGTTGATGAATCTGGTGATACAGCCAATTTATACTGGCGGACTAATTGTACTGATCTATAGTTTGGCAACAGAGCAGGGCAAAGGTATCTTAAATTGTTTATTAGCAGGCATTATGCGTTGGCCTTATATGCTTCTGGCCAATGTAATAACCACATTTTTAATTTTCAGCGGCTTACTATTATTTGTTTTACCTGGAATCTGGTTATTTACCCGTTTGTTTCTGGTGCCGTATCTGGTCATGTTGAAAAAACAAACGCCATTTACAGCTATCGTTAATAGTTATCAATATACCAGGGGATACAGCATGACAATATTAGTCGATATTGTCATATTAGTTGTGCTATTTTTTATTTGCCTGCTTATTTTGAGCCTATTGCAGTTAATTCATCCCATGTTGTTACTTTTATTCCTATTGCTGTTTCAAAGCATGGCCTATGTTGTTTACTATCGCCACTATGAGATATTGGTAAACTCACAAGAAAAAGCAGTTGAAGATGATAAAATATAAGCTCATTTATAAGTTGATATTAAATTTATTTCAGCTATATTAAGAAAAAGATATTCACTAAAGAAGTTATATAAAAGTAATAAATTCAAAATCATATGTCTTCAATAACTGATAATTCTGTCTCTGATGATAGCTATTTCAAAAAACTTCAAAAACAAATCCCTGATGCTATTGGGTGTTATCAACCCAATATTTTCCCTTTAGGCTACTTTATCAAAAGAAGTGAGCCACGTTTACTGTATGTTATGCCCTTAACCATGCTCTATGATGGTGAAAAATATTCAGTAAAAAGCAAAAATATTTCCATGAACGGCTTACAGGTTTTCATCCCCAGAACCTTAATTCATGAAGGCAAAATTGTACAGATAAGCTTTGATAAATTCATTCAGGATCAAAACACATTAATTGGCGGTATCGATGAGTTTACGCCTTATAAGAATATCAATTATTTAATCAAGGAAGTAAAACATGTTGGTGAAAAAACATACATCAGCTTAATCCAGGTTGATCTGCCTTTTTCAACAATGGACTTTTTTAAGCGCTTTATTGCCGGTAGTCGTTTACGTTATAAAATTGATGCTAGCGATCAGGTTTGTGCTTCAAAGGCACAATATTATGAAAATCTGTACACGGTGAATATGCAGCATGTGCCTATGTTTATTCATTGGACTAATGATTTAGGTTTTTATATCGATACGATAATAAAAACAGATCGTAATATAAGCTTTTTTGATTACATTAGTAATAACGGCCATGAAGCAGAATCCTCAATAAAAAAAGGTAAACCACAATTTAACGCATTTTGCATACCTCAGCGTATTGAAAAATTTGCAGAAATGGCACAAGGCAATGAGTCGTCTATTTTATTTACTTATTGGGAACATGATAAATTTCATTCGGTTTTTGATTTTGAATTAGCAAGCAGCGATGAAATGTTACAAATCACTGTCAAGGTTAAAACCTGCAGAGGTCGAATTTATAAAACATTAACGAATCTTAATAAAAAGCCGGCAGCAGAAAAAATAACTGCCATGCTCAGCAAAATTCAAAAAATTGATGCCATGGCATCAAAAGTGATAGAGAAACGTACTTCAGAATCAATTGCCCAGGTTATTTTTGCTGATATAACCAAGGTTTTTCTGCGACAAAATATTTTTTCTAAGGCATTAAAGTTTAAACCGGGTCACGCTCTTAGTTTATCCGTTGTCTGTAATAATCAAAGAATTGCAATGGCTGATGGCCATGTCTTTGAAACATTTGATGAAAACTTATTTCACTTGCCTGATATTGTTCTTTTTAATATCGAACATCATCGTTATGATCCGCGTTATCAATATGAGATGGATGTGACGGTAAAGTTCAATAACCGGATTTATTCTGCCACAACCATTGATTTTTCACGTGCGGGTTTGGGGATGGTGATTCGACAGGAAGTTGATATTACTAAAGATTCTTCAATTGAAATTACCTTTTCAAGTTTAATGATTAAAGGTATTACCACTCAACTTAAGGATATACCTCACCGTGTTATGATTGCCCGAAAAAGAAATGATGGATTATTTCTCGGTGTCATTCGAAATACCAGTCACTGCCACCAGACTATCAACCAATTCTTTTCAAATCTGGTTAAGCGAAATAAAAGTAAATTGCATTTATGTGTTAAAGACAAAATTGACACTGTTAATACCACTTTTTATGAGGCATTTGTTACAGAAAATATTCAAACCATTCCAATTGTTATTACCAGAGATAGAAATAAGCAGCACTATATACGTGAAATTGGCTTAACTGAAACACCCTGTGGATTGGCTGAAAAGCTTTACATTGGTGGTCATGGTTATGATTTTCGGTTCCTGACAACGGAATTACGTCTTAATGAATTCCATCAGCGGGCAGTCAAAGCATCAGATAAAAATTCTCAGAGTTTTATGCTGTTTTTATTGATAGAAGAGAATGAATTTGGC
The DNA here is from genome assembly GCA_030632625.1 of Gammaproteobacteria bacterium. Lineage (GTDB taxonomy): Bacteria > Pseudomonadota > Gammaproteobacteria > GRL18 > GRL18 > GRL18. The sequence continues at coordinate 735 of DAOVUK010000124.1, read as the reverse complement.
CGGAAGAGCATTTTTTCTATCACAGATTTTGAGTTGATTCAGCAGGAACAACTTGATGTGTTAATTAATTTTATTTTAAAAAATAATGGTGTGTGTATTAATGTTAAATTTATGAATGATCTGGTTTTTGATAAACTCTATCGTAATATGACTATAGATAAAGTTGAGAAATTAAATAAGTCTTCAGCCAAATTATTAGCTCAGGAATATAAAGAAATAATTGGTTTCGCTGAAATGATTGATTTGACCGATGAATATCGTAAATTATATCAATAGGCGAATAAATTCGCTTAAAACTGCCCACTCATTAATACACACTGCTTAACCTAAGGCCAGGATCTTAATGCCAAAATTAGAAGACAAACTATTTAAAAAAATAAATATTTTTAATACCAATGCTGAACAATTTATTGCCGATGAGCTTTTTTCTGAAGCCATAAAAGACTATCAAAAAGCCTGGAATACTCTGCCGGAACCGAAACAGCTATGGGATGCTGCATTGTGGATAAAAGTAGGTCAGGCCGAATGCTTTCTGGCTTTGAATGATTTTAAATCCGCTAAACAAAAACTGCTTGATGCAATGCTTTGCGGGGGGGCAGTTAATAATCCTCTGGTTCATCTTTTATTGGGTATTTCCTGCTTTGAATTAAATGAAAAAAAATGTGCTCAGGAAGAGTTACAGATTGCTTATGATCTGGAAGGCGCTGATATTTTTCAGGAAGGTGATGAAAAATA
>DAOVUK010000422.1 GCA_030632625.1 Gammaproteobacteria bacterium | reverse complement strand
TATTTCTCAATTTGTGACCATATTTCTGCTCATTGGTATTTTCTTTGCCTATCATGCGACGGGTACATTCAATATCGACGGTATGGCTGATGGCTTTGGTACGGCTGACGGCTCTGGTATGGCTGATGGCTCTGGTACAGCTGATGGCTCCTTACTGATGTTAAAAGGCGGTTCGCTGGCTTTCTTTTTTATGCTGATGGCTGTTGTTATCGAGCTGAAGCCTTTTCCGGCTAATGGCTGGGCGCTGGATATTTATGAATCAGCACATCCTGCTTTTTCGGCGCTTTTTTCTGCTGCTATGGCCGGTGCCGCGACCATCTTTGCGGTCGATAAATTATTACTTATCGGTGGTCAGCAATGGCTGCCTGTGGTCACGGTTATCGGGCTGCTGAGCTTTATTGCTGCTAATCTGCTTGCCCTGTCACAAAAAAATGATCGCCGGACGTTGGGCTATTCTTCTATTGGCCAGGTGGGTCTGCTGTTAACCGTTGTTGGTCAGCGTGACATTCTGGGTGATAATTATCTGTTTATTGCTGGTGGTGTTCTGGTCTCACATGCTGTTGCCAAGGCGGGGCTTTACTGGCTTTCAGGTTTGATTAGTCGACGTGATCTGACTGACTGGAGTGCCTTGCGGGGTCATCCATTGCTTATTTTTGCTTTTATTACTTTTATTGCCATGTTAAGCGGTTTACCACCGTTCCCGGGTTTTTATGCCAAGTGGGAGTTAATTATGACTCTGGCTGCCGAAGGTCGTTTGTGGATCATTGCCGGTATTCTTTTTGCTGTGCTGCTTGAAGCCGGTTATTTATTCCGCTGGTTCGGTTATGTTCTGAAACGGGAAAAAGGTGAGGGTGAACAGGACAGTCAGGCGTTGTTTCTGCAATCTCATAAATTAGTGGTGGTTCTGTCGACTGCGCTTATCGGCTGGTCACTGGCTTATTTATGGGGTGAACTGTCGATTAATGGCAATCTGCTGCATGCTTTGCCGCTGCTGTTTGCGTTAAGCTTTTTGTTGTTGGACTGGCTGCCTGCATGGCTGAAGAACACTCTGGCAATTGCCGGTATGACAGCTTATTTTATCATCGCTTATCCTGCATACGATCCGCTGCAGCTTATATTTGCTGCTATTTTTCTTCTCGGTGGTGCGGTTATCCTGCTGGCCAGTTATCATGCCCGTGGTCGGCGAACTGGTTTTTACCCTTCAGCAATGCTGATGTTTGCCGGACTTACCATGCTGGTTGTTGCCCGGGATTCGTTCCATTTTTTTGCTGCCTGGGAGTTCCTGACGATTGGCTCTTACTTTATGATTTTACGCGGCAAACACTCAGAACCCCATGCACTTTCCTATGTGATATTCTCTCTGGGTGGTGCCTATCTTATTCTGGCCGGTTTTGCTCTGGCTGCGCAGGGTGTCACTCCTTTTACCCTGGAATCATTAGGTCAGGTGGCGGCACCGGTTGCGCCCTGGGTTTTCCTGTTACTGGCAATTGGCTTTATGACAAAAACAGCAGCTATCGGTTTACATATCTGGCTGCCCGGCGCTCACGCTGAGGCTGAAACTGATGTGTCTCCCATGGTCTCAGGCATTCTTCTTAAAGCGGGCTTGTTTGGTCTTATGGTTTTATTGATGAATATGGGTAAACAGCAGCTCTATGGCGTTGAGCTGACTTATATTATGCTATGGATAGGTGCTCTATCAGCCTTTCTGGGCAATTTAATGGCTGTTTTTCAGGAAGATGCTAAGCGTTTACTGGCTTATTCCTCAATTGGCCAGATGGGTTATGCTTTATTTGGTCTGGCACTGATGAACCAGCTGGGCTGGATAATGGCACTGATGTTTGTTATCAATCATTATATTTACAAGTCCATGCTATTTCTTTCCGTCGGTGGTATTGCCAAGCGAACAGGTACTCGTGAGATGTATAAAATGGGTGGGCTTATTGCGCTGATGCCATTCTCATTTATTGCGGTTCTTATTGGTATTATTGCCGTATCAGGCGTGCCGCCCTTATCAGGTTTTGGCGGACGATGGCTTTTCTACAATGCCATTATGGCGTCCGAATACAGATTACCGATGATGCTCATCTTTATTTCAGGACCAATCGCTTTTCTTTATCTGTTTCGTCTCATTCACACCATCTTTCTTGGTCAGCTGAAGGATGAACATCGCCAGATTAAAGAGGCGCCTTTCTGGATCATATTACCGCAGATGATTTATGTCGGCGCGCTTATGGTTTTTGCGGTTGTTCCGGGTCTTGCGTTACGCCATGTGGATGCTTTTCTTAATCCGTTCTTTGTCGATCACGGCCTGAACTGGGAAGGGCTGACCATTACCAGCCAGTATGGATATTGGAGTCCGATCACTATTATGGTGGTGGTTGCGGTGATGTTTGCCACTCTTTTTGCCTGGCTGTTGTTTGTTAATCGTAAGGCACAAAAAGTGAAGCAGTTTAATATTGTCTATTCGGCAGAAAGACCCTTTCGACCTGAAACCACTCATTATGCCTGGAACTTCTTTGCTCCGTATCGTAAAGCCCTGGGCTTTTTAATACAGCCTTTTGTGACCCGATTCTGGGAGACTATAACTGATCTCCTGCATACTGTCGCCGATCTGGTGCGTCGTTTCTATACCGGAAATGGACAAACCTACGCCATTCAGCTGTTGGCCTTTGTTGTTGTTGTCTATCTTTTCAAAATGGAGTTTTAGTGATGCAGTTTGAATGGATACAGATCCCTTATGCACTTCTGACCTTGTTTATTATCATCAATTTTGGTTTGTTGATGAATGCTCTGGTGGCTAAAATTGCAGCCAGGGTAGGGCGACGACATGGTATTCCCATTTATCAGAACTATCTGGATCTCATCAAGAATTATGGCTTACGCAGTTCGATTACTCATGGGGTGATGTTTTATCTGGGCCCGGTATTCCGCTTAACCGGTGGTGTCGGCCTGTTAATGTTTGTCCCGACAATCTATGGCTCGGTGATGTTTTCCAATTTTTCCTTTGCCGGAGATTTGATTCTTGCTCTTTACTTTATCTTTTTCGGCACGCTGGGTATGGCGCTGGGCGCTGCTGAAAGCGGACACCCGCATGCTGCTATGGGTATTTCTCGTGGTTTATCGCAGGTAACCACTGCCGAATTACCTCTGGCCCTTGCGGTCTTTTCCATCGCTTTACAATATCAGACACTATCAGTCACCGAAATCGTAGCGGCCCAACAGGGCGGCGTACTGAACTGGACCTTATTCACCAATCCTTTAGCCGTTGCCGCGGCGATGCTGTCATTTCTGGGCTCAGTGATGCGGCCGCCTTTTGATGTGGTGCTGGCTCCTCAGGAGATCCCAATTGGACCACCGACTGAATACCACTCATCCTATCTTGCCCTGATGCAGACTAATCGGGTTATTTTTCCCATCGCTAAAGT
>DAOVUK010000061.1 GCA_030632625.1 Gammaproteobacteria bacterium | reverse complement strand
TTAGACGAGCAGGGCATCAATGCCAAAGAAAGAATGCTGATCAGTGAAGCCTGCCCGTTGATTTTGCCGTATCACGTTGCTCTTGATCAGGCGCGTGAAATTGCCCGTGGTAAAAAAGCCATTGGTACAACAGGCCGCGGCATTGGTCCAGCCTATGAAGATAAAGTCTCTCGTCGTGGTTTACGTGTCGGTGATCTGCTCAATGCCGATCTTTTTGCCAGCAAATTAAAAGAAGTGATGGAATATCATAACTTTGCTCTGGAGCACTACTACAAAGCCGATACGGTTGACTATCAACAGACTCTGGATGAAGCATTGGCCTATGCTGATGAAATCCGCCCGATGATCGCTGATGTCACAGACATACTGCATAAATATCGTGAAAATGGTGACAGTATCTTATTTGAAGGAGCACAGGGTGCTCTGTTAGATATTGATCATGGTACCTATCCATATGTGACCTCATCCAATACTACCGCAGGCGGTGCCGCAAGTGGTTCTGGCGTGGGCCCAAAGTATTTTGATTACATCCTGGGTATTACTAAGGCTTATACAACACGTGTTGGTTCAGGACCTTTCCCGACAGAGCTGTTTGATGATGTTGGTCAGTACCTGGGTGAAAAAGGCCATGAATTTGGTGCCACAACAGGGCGTGAACGCCGTTGCGGCTGGCTGGATATTGTTTCATTGAACCGTTCTAACCAGATTAATAGTGTCACAGGTATGTGTATCACTAAACTGGATGTCTTAGATGGAATGGAGACTCTGAAAATCTGTACCGCCTATGCTGTTAAAGATGGGAAGGATGGTGAAACGATTACCACACCGCCAATTGGTGCTGATCTCTACGAGAAATGTGTGCCAATTTATGAAGAACTGCCCGGCTGGACTGAGTCAACCGTCGGTGCTGAATCCTATGATGTGCTGCCCGATAATGCTAAAGCCTATCTGAAACGTATTGAAGAACTAACAAAAACTCCGATTGATATTATTTCAACCGGCCCTGATCGTGATGAAACGATTATATTAAATCACCCATTTGAATAAATGGCTTGATGACAGGCTGAACACAGTTACCGTAGAGACGTTGCATGCAACGTCTCTACAATGAGTGTCAAGCATCAGACTGTCATCAAAACTCAAGGACAAATATGAGCCAAAACTCTGGTAAAACTCCTGGTAAAGGAAGCAATAAAACCGATCCCTACGCAAAACGCGAAGCGAAAAATTACGAAAACCCCATTCCCAGCCGAGAATTCATTCTCGACCTTCTGGCTGCACAGCCGGAACCTATCAATCGATTCCAAGTTGAAAAATTATTAAAGCTAGAAGATCCTGATCAAAAAGAAGGATTGCGACGTCGATTACGTGCTATGGAACGAGATGGTCAGTTATTTTTTAATAAGCGTAAATGCTATGAGTTAATCTCTGAACTTGAAGTGCTTGAAGGCATTATTTCTGCTCATCCAGATGGTTTTGGTTTTATGCTTGCAGAAGATGGTGGTGGTGATCTCTTTATAGGCATGCGCGATATGCGTATGTTATTTCATGGTGATCGAGTGCAGGTCCGTCTGGCTGGTACTGATAGAAAAGGACGTCGTGAAGGTTCTCTGGTTAAAATTCTTGAACATAATATGGGTACCATTGTCGGCCAATTGGAAGATCGTGATGGTGTGCTGATGGTGGTCCCAGATCACAAACGCATTAACCATGATATTGTGGTTTCAAAAGAACATACCTATGGTGCAGAAGCTGGGCAGATGGTTATGGTTGAGATTCTTCATTTCCCTACTCGTTTCCAACGTGCTAAAGGCCGTGTGATACAAAATTTGGGCGGGCATATGGAGCCTGGTCAGGAAATCGATGTCGCGATTCGAAGTTATAATATTCCTCATGACTGGCCTATTATGCTTGAAGCAGAAATTGGTGACTTAGAAGCTTCTGTACCAGAAGCTTCTAAGGCTGGACGTGAAGATTTCCGCGAACATTTGTTACTGACTATAGATGGTGCGGATGCTAAAGACTTTGATGATGCTGTTTGTTGTAAAAAGATAACTTCTGGTTCTAACAGCGGCGGTTGGCGTTTATGGGTTGCTATTGCGGATGTCTCATCTTATGTCGAACGTGGCACTGCCCTGGATGCAGAGGCAAAACGTCGAGGCACCTCAGTGTATTTTCCTGGACGCGTTGTTCCTATGTTGCCAGAAGTGCTCTCCAATGGTTTATGCTCACTGAATCCAGACGTGGATCGTCTGTGTATGGTTTGTGAGATGGATATCTCTGCAACGGGTGAAGTCGTCAACTATCGTTTCAGTGAAGGTTTAATGCGTTCACATGCTCGCCTGACTTATGATCAGGTTGCTGCAATGGTGATTGATGGTGATGCTGAATTATGTCAACAAAATACTCATTTACTGCCTCATCTGCATGAGCTTTATCAGCTATATCAGGTTTTGGCTAAGAAACGTTCACAGCGTGGTGCCATAGACTTTGAGACAGTTGAGACACAAATTGTCTTTGGTGAAGATCGCAAGATTGAAAAACTAGCTCCAATCACCCGTAATGATGCTCACCGTGTGATTGAAGAATGTATGCTATCTGCTAATGTCAGTGCTGCAAACTTCCTTCTGAAAAATAAAATAGCGGCATTGTATCGTAATCATAAAGGGCCTACTGATGAAAAACTCAAGGCACTGAAAGAATTTATTTCTCCTCTGGGGCTGATTCTGAGTGGTGGTGATGAACCTCAGGCTAAGGATTTTTCTAAGTTATTAAATGAAATAAAAGAGCGTCCTGACTTTGAAGTGCTGCAGACGGTGATGCTGCGCAGTCTGTCACAGGCTGTTTATGAAGCAGAAAATGTAGGGCATTTTGGCCTGTCATTTGAAGCCTATGCTCACTTTACTTCACCTATACGCCGTTATCCTGATTTATTAGTTCATCGTGCAATTAAACACATTGTTCGTGGACAAAAAGCGTCCACTTATAAATATACTCAAGAGCAGATGTCTGAGTTGGGAGAGCATTGTTCCATCACTGAACGCCGGGCCGATGATGCAACCCGTGATGCTACAGACTGGCTGAAATGTGAATATATGCTGGACAAAGTAGGTGAAGAACTTGAAGGGCGAATCAGTACCGTCACAGGCTTTGGTTTATTTGTTGTCCTGGATGACATTCATGTAGAAGGTCTTGTGCATATTACTGCACTGAAAGATGACTATTATCACTATGATAAAATGAGTCATACAATGAAAGGCGAGCGTACAGGTCAATCTTATCAGTTAGGTGATAAAATTAAGATAAAGGTTGCTGCAGTTAGTCTGGATGAACGAAAAATTGATTTTGTTTTACAGGGATTGAGTCATCCTCGTCCTGCTGGAAAAAATAAAAAAAGCAATTTTAAAAAGAAATCTGGTGCTTTTCAAAAGCAGTCTCAAAAACCAGCTGACTCTGGTTCTAAAGGCTCTGGTTCTAAAGGCTCTGGTTCTAAAAATTCCGGTTCTAAAGACTCTGGTTCTAAAAAATCTGGCTCTAAAGATTCTGGCTCAAAAAACTCTGGTTCTAAAGACTCTGGTTCTAAAGACTCTGGCTCCAAAAACTCTGGTTCTAAAGACTCTGGTTCTAAAGAGAAAGCAAAAAAGAAACGCAATAGAAGACGTCGATGGATGAGCTGATTTTTGGCATTCATGCCGTAAAATCTGCACTGAACTATTGCTCCGATGCCGATGATGCTTCGGAGCAACAGCTTATCTCGGCTCTTTTTGTTGATCGAGGCCGAAAAGATAATCGTATAACCGCTATTGTTGAACTGGCGAAAAAAAAATCGGTTAAAGTGACCTTTGTGCAACGAAAAAAACTGGATGAATTAAGCAGTGCTAATCATCAGGGTGTCGTTGCTCAGAGTAAAACACCTAAAATTAAATCGGAAAGTTTCTTAGATGAGCTGCTGCAAAAACTTGATGTACCGCCTTTCTTGCTCATTCTGGATGGCGTTCAGGATCCTCATAATCTAGGGGCTTGCCTGCGTACTGCGGATGCGGCGGGTGTGCATGGTATTATTGTCCCCAAAGATCGCTCTGTTTCATTGACTCCGACTGTACGTAAGGTTGCCTGCGGTGCTGATCAAAGTGTGCCTCTCATTCAGGTAACCAACCTGGCCCGGACCCTTAAACTGTTAAAAAGCTATCAAATCTGGATTATTGGCACTGCAGGTGAAACTGATGATACAATCTACAGTAGTGATCTCACCGGGCCATTGGCTTTGGTTATGGGCACAGAAGGTAAGGGGATGCGCCGCTTAACCAGAGAAAATTGTGATGCCCTGGTTAAAATTCCTATGCTCGGTAGTGTTGAAAGCCTGAACGTTTCAGTCGCGACGGGGATCAGTTTATTTGAAGCTGTCCGGCAACGCGGCGGCGTAGAGACGTTGCCTAAAGACGTTGCCTAAAGACGTTGCATGCAACGTCTCTACTACATGAACAAGCAAGATTTTAAAAGGAAAGGGGCATGCTGAAAATACGAATAGCTGGAACAGAAGATGAATTGCGTCAGATTGCCCATAAGGCCGGCAATGCTCGTATTAAACGCTTTAAAAGAGATAATGGTAAAACAACCTTCGCTATTGATGTGCAGATTTCAGTCAACGATTTTTTGAATAACCTGGATTTAAGCAGCTATTCTGAGACACAGGACGCTGATGATAAAATGGACTACAGTTCGCAGATGATACAGGCTGAATTAGAAGATCTTTTACAGGAAATTTCTGATAAGTAAAAGCCTGCAGTCGGCATGGTTTAACTCGCAATATACTCGTGAATATTTTCCAGGGTTTTCTCCTGGAATTTCTGACCTTTAGAATTTAGTGTTGAACTCCTTTCAAAAAAATAATATAATACCGCACCTTTGACAGCCATTGGGCTTGTCAATTCCTTGCTTTTTGTCAGATTACTTCTTTTATTACTATCAGGATATCTTGTACAGAAAGCTGATTAACCACTCTTAAAGGCTAATTACCCGTAAGGATTGTCTAAATGAGACATTATGAAATTGTATTTCTTGTCCACCCGGATCAGAGTGAACAAGTACCTGCTATGATAGAACGCTACCGTGCCACTATTGAAACTAATAATGGCAGTATCCATCGTCTGGAAGATTGGGGACGCCGTCAACTGGCTTATCCCATTAACAAAATCCACAAAGCACATTATGTATTAATGAATGTTGAGTGTGAGCCGGCAAACATTGATGAATTAACCCATGCTTTCCGCTTTAACGATGCTGTTATTCGTAATCTGATCATCTCTATGAAAGGTCCGTATACGGACGCTTCTCCTTTAGCTAAAGAGAAAGAAGACTCAGCGTCTGAAAAAAATACGTCTGACTCTTCTCAAAAAAATGCTGGCCACTCTTCTGCAGAGAAAAAACCTGCTGAGAAAAAAGAGAGTGCACCTGCTGAAGCAACAGCTAGCGCAACCGCCGCTGCTGAATAAAGCTAAGGTTAATAATTAGAGCAAAGCCTGATTAACAAAAGTTGCTAACTAAGCTTAACAACTTTATGTTGTGAGACATGTGCTTTGATGTATTCAAATAGAGATTAAAAAAAGAAAAGGTGAAGAAAAATGTCACGCTATTTCCGTCGTAGAAAATACTGTCGTTTTACTGCTGAGGGTATTACTGAGATCGATTATAAAGATCTGGCAACCCTGAAGAACTATGTCATGGAAAACGGTAAAATTGTACCTAGTCGTATTACCGGTACCAGTGCCAAATATCAGCGTCAGCTGTCAACAGCCATTAAACGTGCTCGTTATCTGGCTTTACTTCCATACACTGATAGTCACGATTAATTTCGTTTACCCCTTGCCCTTATATTGAGAAGGTTAAGAAGGGGTTTGACTTGAATAGAATTTAATTTAGAGAGAGTTCACATGAACGTTATTCTATTAGAAAAAATCAATAAGCTGGGTATGCTAGGCGATCAGGTTTCTGTAAAAGCAGGCTTTGGTCGTAATTTTCTGATCCCGCAAGGCAAGGCATTACCGGCAACTGAAGCAAACGTTAAAATGTTTGAAGGTCGTCGCTCAGAACTTGAAGCCGCTGCTGCAGATTCATTAGGTGCTGCAACTGCCCGTGCTGAAGGACTGAATGATAAAGAAGTTGTTATTGTTCGTAAAGCAGGCGATGAAGGCCGTATGTTCGGTTCTGTTACCAATGGTGATATTGCTGAAGCATTAACTGCTGCTGGTGCTGACGTTGAAAAACGTGAAGTGCGTATGCCCGAAGGTGCAATTCGTGAGTTAGGTGAATATGAAATAGACATTCATCTGCACACGGATGTTAATGCCACTGTTAAAATCATTGTTGAAGCTGAATAGTTACAATAAATTTTAATATCGAACATTAACCTTAAAAAGGCTGCTTCCCCTTTCCGGATAAGAAAAGGGGAAGCAGCCTTTTTTTTGTTTTTTCTACCTGCTGTGACCTTCTATGGCAGGAGAAGAGTAAAGCGTCCACCGCCCAGTTGTGATTTATTATCAATCAGAGTTGCACCGCTTCTCTCTTTATTGGTGTGAATATTGGCAATTTTCTCGGCAAAATAAAGCCCCAGGCCGGTACTGCCGGATTGCATATTAATTGCAGTTTCCAGGGTATCCGGGTGGATAAACATCTTTTCCGGAAAGCCGTCACCATCATCTTCGATGGTAATTTGCAGATAATCATTTTTTATGAGCGCACTGAGTTTTATTTGTTTGTGAGCATAGCGGATTGAATTATTAATGGTGCTGTTAACGATTGTTGCAATTAAATCTTTATCGAAAAACCACTCCATATTCTCATCACATTCCATATCAATGGAAAAGTCCTGCATGGTACTTAATAACCTGTTATTGATGATAAGTTCATCAAGAAAGTCAAAGATGTTGTATTGATCAGCCTGAACTGAAAACAGATGGGTTTCCATTTTGTATAATGACAGTAATTGCACCAGGGAATTATTGATGCGATGTAATTCATATTGTATCAGGGATATGCTTTCTTTTTGATCAGATTGACAGGCATCGATATTATTATAGAGTGTTTCAAGGCCACTCAGAGACATGAGCAGTGAATTTTTAATATCATGGATAAATGACATCAATACGGCGTTTAACTGTTCAGATGACAGGCTGTTATCAAGTTCAGGACTGTTATCAGGTTCATGGCTGTTATCAAGTTCAGGACTGTTATCAGGCTCATGGCTGTTCCTATTAAGCCCAGGGCTGTCAGGCTCAAGGCTGCACATTAACTGAGCTCCGCATAAATGTTTTCCAGTTTCTGATACTTTTCATTGCTGTTATCCAGGTTCTGGCTGACATCAAGAAAATATCTTGCTTTATCAAGCATTTCATCATTTTTTCCTGTTGCCTTAATATAAAACAGTAATGCCTGTGCAGCGTTCATATTAACTGAGATTCTATCGGGTAAATTTTCAGCAGCATTTTCAAATAGTCTGATGGATTCAAACAGATGATTCTTATTATAAAGTCGCATCCCTTTACCATTTTGTAAAAGATAATGGTATTTTTTAGTCATTTCTTCTGTATTTGAATGAGCGGGCCCGCCTGGATTATTAATGTCATCTTTTAATGCTTCGGCTAATTCGGTTTCGCCAAGATCTTCGCTTGTTGCTATCAGATCCTTTTGCAGTTCAGGGGGTAACTCCGACAGGGGCCCACGAATATTGGCAATGGCTTGTTGAAATAAATCACGTGCCTTGTCCTCATTGCCCAGTTTGTGCTGCGTCATACTTTCTACAAATTGAGTGTGTAATAGCGCCTCTTTATCTTTTTTATAGATTTTTTTGGCAGCGGTGATTGTCTGAACGGCCTGTTTCCCTTTACCATTATCAATATACAGCTTTGCCAGGTTCATATTATCGCCAATACTACCGAAACAGGAACTTTTACCTTGAGTAACGGCTTGTTTTAATGATTTTTCTGCAATACCAAAATCATTATTTTTGATCGCAACCTGAGCCAGATGTTGTTGTCTGCTAATGGTATTGGGTGATATTTTGGTCGCACTGCTGAGCACATTTTGTACTTCCTGAGTCTTGCCCTGGTGTTCCAGAATTTGCGCAAGTAAATCATAAGCTTCAATGTAACTTTTATTTTCTGCAATGACTTCTTCCAGAAGAAGCTGAGCCTGTTGATATTCCTGGCGTACAATTAATACTTTGGCTTTACCCACTTTTGCCCATTGAAAATCTCTGACAGAGAGTGCTTTGTCGTAAACTTGCTGAGCAATATCCAGTTCATTTGCCGTCAGAGCAATTTCACCCTTGAGCTTGCCAATGTCTAATGCCTGCTTACTGTAAAGAGCCATTTTTTTGTCAGCGATGCTTAGAGCAGTACTATATTCTTTTTTGTTATAGGCCTTATAGATGTCTTTCATAATGGCTTTTTTATCAACCAGCATCTGTAGCCGCTTGAGTAATAAGTCTTTGGGAAAGGGTTTGTTTAAGTAACCATCAGGACGATATTCAACAGCGGCCATGACCATGCTCTGGGTATTTTCTGCGGTGATCATAATGTAGATTGTACCATAAGGTATCAGGTGACGATGCATGACTTCTTCAAGCAGCTGCTGGCCATTTTGACCGTCACCCAGGTTATAATCACATAAAATGACGTCAAACTGATTATAAGTGATTTTTTTTAGCGCATCTTGTGCATCTCTTGCATCTTCAATCTGTTCAGCGCCGCAGCTCACCAGTATGGAGCGCAGCATCGAACGATAATTGGCAAAATCATCAATGATAAGAAAATGTATTTTTGAGAGATCCAGTCGGGGCATAAAAAATCTAAACACGCTGAGTAGTTATTAACAAACTAAGAATAGCAAAAAGCGAGCTAATAACAAGTTTTTTCAAATATTTACAATTGTCTGTTCAACTCAATTCATCATCTGTTTCATTGACATCCACCTGACCTGATATACGGCGTCGAATGTGTGACCAGGACATACCAATGGCCAGAACCATCGATAATAAACTGAGAACAATGTAAGTAATGGCATCAATGCTGTCAGCAGGAACGAACCCCCAGTCAATGACCATCCATAGCAGTGTGCCGAAAAAAGCAAAGGCCAGAATTAAACCAATTAAACCCAGTGAAGAGATGGTTGCACGAATATAAATAACCCAGCCGATCAGCAAAATGATTCCTGAAAAAGCCATCAACGGTTCAAAACCTGTTTTCAGACCGGTCAGCATCCACTGGTAGAAAGAATAGTCGCTGGGATTATATGTGATAAAAACTAAAATAAGCGCAAAAAACAGACGGACAAAAAAACTGCCCAGATTAAATGCATTATTGGCCATGGTGATAAAATTTCATCCTTTATTAGAGTGATTTATTCGGCCTTATTTTACTAGAGAACCCATCTTTATGCGACTATCTATACACAAGTTGAGTTATTTTGTCAGATAATAAAAAAGGATTAAATTTGTCAGCAATGAAATAATACTGATGCTCCTCCAGAATAACATCGGGTTACGTTCAATCAGAGGGATTGCTGTGATATTGAGAAAATGCGGATTGGGATGTTGTAAATCGTGTAAAAATTCAAAGACATCTTCATGACGCAGTTTGATATCTAATGATAAGGCTTTTTTTATTGCCCCATCCATCCAGTTGGGCACCATGTGATTTAAGTGAATACTGGCCACATAGCGTAATTGAGACAATTGTCGATAAGTAGCTTTTTCAGGCATCTCTTTGCCAAAGGGCAGACTATTATTGAGTAGTTCATAGGTGATGACGGCGAGTGAATACAGGTCGCTGCGTTCACCGCCGGATTGCCCCAGATAAAACTCTGGCGCACTGTAGTTTACCGTACCCAGGATATTATTTTTATCGTCAGAATTTTTCTTCATTTCATTGATACCGGCAATTTTTACTGAGCCGAAATCAATGATTTTAACCTTGCCTTGCGGACTGATAATGATATTTTCCGGTTTCAAATCCTGGTGCAGCATTTCCAGACGGTGAAAAGCCCGCAAACCTTTGGCAATTTGTTCAACAATCGGAATCACCATATCGACCGGGGGCAGGGGGTTCTGCTGCATCCATTCACGCAGCGTCACACCTTCCAGATACTCGGTGACATAATAGAGAAAACGGGGCTTTTTTTCAGGTGTAATCACCTGTAAAACATAGGGGGAATCAATGCGTTTGCCTGCCCATTCCTCGTGAAGAAACTGCTCGATGAAGTGTTCATCATCCTCAAAATTAACCGAAGGCGTTTTTAGTATGACTAATTGATTGCTTTGCTGATGTCGGGCGGAGTAAATTTGAGTGCGGTTGCTGGCATGGATTTCTTTAAGGATCTCATAGCCATCTAAAATCATGCCGGGCTCTAATGGTGGTGGAAATGGCAGCTCATGCGCTTTTTGCAGGATCTCTTCTTCTTCTGCAAGCGGCAGACTTT
>DAOVUK010000444.1 GCA_030632625.1 Gammaproteobacteria bacterium | reverse complement strand
CGGGCAATGTTCGGGAGTTATCCAATCTGATAGAAAGACAAGAAATTATGTTTAATAAAGAAAATGTGACATGGGATGACTTACCTGAAAAGTATCAATATGATATTTACCATCTTGTTGAATTGCCGCAATCAGAGGTGCTGTCAGCTATAAATGATGCAGAAACATTAAATGACAGGCAGTCACTGCATGAAAACATTGAAACCAATGAGCGGCAGGCGACAGCCGTATCAAAAGGAAGCACTGCTGCTGCAAATACTTCTGAAGCATTTTCAGGCACTCTGCCTAAAGACGGCTTTGATTTAAAAGATCATATGGCCAATCTGGAATATTCTTTAATCCAGCAGGCATTAGAAGAATCTGACGGCGTTGTGGCGCATGCCGCCAAACGTTTAAATATGCGAAGAACAACTCTGGTTGAAAAAATGAAGAAATATGAGGTCATGTTTGCTTCGTGAAGATAGCGTTAAGGATTCAGTGTTCAGCAAGAGACAGAGAAAAATCAAGAAAAAACAGCAATAATATAAACAGATTCTATATTTTTCTGAGCTCTTTGCTGTTTCTGAACGCTGAACTCTGAACGCAATAAAAAACCGACCAAGAAAAGTGACCAGTACGCAACGGCAAGAACCTGACAAAATCTGATTTTTATAGCTGGTGATATTATCCTTAACCTCTCACTACCAATCTATAACGTATTGCGTTATACATAATGTATGATAAACAATTTTAGATGTCCAGAGACAGAGCAAATTTTTAATGGTGAACAGTCCAGAAAGTTACCTGTGAATATTCAGAATGTTGCCAGACGTAAACTGAGAATGCTAAACAATGCGGTTAAGCTGGAAGATTTGCGCATCCCTCCAGCGAACAGGTTAGAGCAATTGCATGGTAATAGGGCAGGACAGCATAGTATTCGTATTAATAAGTAATGGTGTATTTGCTTTCTCTGGAACGATGGTAATCCGGAGAATGTTGAAATAGCGGATTATCATTAATAGAAGATAGAAGATAGGAGAATGAGTGAGTATGAGTATGTTGAATAATATACATCCTGGTGAGGTTTTGTTAGAAGAATTTTTAAAGCCTATGGAAATTAGCCAAAATGCGATAGCAAGGGCAATTGTTGTTCCACCAAGACGCATTAATGAGATTGTACATGGTAAGCGTTCAGTCACAGCAGATACTGCTATTCGACTGGCTGCTTATTTTGGCACATCTGAACAATTCTGGACGGGATTACAGGCTGATTATGATCTGGAAGAAGCCAGAAAAGAGATTGATTTAACAGTTATTAAAAAGGTCGCTTAAATGCAACAGGAAATTGACACTGGAAACCAAAGTTGTTGGGTGTGAGTTGGCTTGTTGTCCAAAATAACGATGAGTAGAAAAGGCCGTTCTTTAGAAAAAAGTCACACAAAACAACACACAATAATTAAATATGTTGTAAGTTGTTGAAATATGATTATATGAAGAGGTATGAAGTGATGTTTGCTTCATAGGAGACAGCGTTAAGTATTCAGCGTTCAGAAAAAGAAAAAGAAAAGAACTCAATAAATAATAAAGTATATTCAAAGTCGTTTTTTTCTTGATTTTGCTCTGGCCTTTACTGAACGCTGAATCCTTAGCGCTGAACACTATTTTTTTATCGCCAAACAAATGTCACTGCTCGAAACAACCCGCCTTATTTAATTTGATGACAACATAACCTATTGTAAAACAATAAAAAAATACCATATGGTTTACTTTTTGCTTCAGTCAATGTATAGAATTATAGACGCTGGAGTAAATTATGGGTGCGGCCGCATTACTGGAAACTGTATTAGCAGAAAAAACAACGATTCCTCTGTTAGATATTGAGTCATCTTTGCAGGAATCCATCACTGAAACCCGTTTAAAAGCTTTATTAAAAGCATTGCCTGCTGGCGTGATCGTGCTTGATGGTAAAGGTCTGGTACAGGAATGCAATCCAGCGGCCATTGAACTATTAGATGAACCGTTAATCGGCCTATCCTGGCGTACAGTGATTGATCGTGCGTTTGATCATAGTCGAATATCCGGTCAGGATTCGGTGACAAAAAAAGGTCAAATTGTCAGTATTTCAACCTGTCCTCTGGGAGAAGGTGTGCCGGGACAGATTATTTTATTACAGGATGTGACTGAAAAACGTCAGTTGCAGGCTAAATATGATCAGCAGAATCGGCTTGCATCTATGGGGCAAATGGCTGCGCAATTAGCACATCAAATCAGAACCCCCATTTCAGCTGCTTTACTTTATGCATCCCATTTAAAATCACCACAACTGGATAATGACAAGCGTCTGCGTTTTGCGGATAAGATCCTGACACGTATCCAGAGTCTTGAACAACTCATCGATGACATGTTGTTATTTTCCAGAAATGGTATGGAAAAGCGTGAGAGTATATCAGTACAGCAATTGTTAAATGAATTGCAGCAAACAATTGAGATTCCTGACAATAAACAAAAAATTGATGTTGTTTTTGAATACCTCCCTGAAGAAAGCGCTGCTAATGACAAAGTGTATATTTCCGGTAATCGTAATCTTCTTGTCAGCGGCCTGATTAATCTGGTTAATAATGCCTTTTATGCTGTTGATACTAATATCGAGGAGCGTCCAGACGGAATGAATGCCAGGGTCACTATTAAGGTGTCGCAACCAATTAACGGGGCAGTGGACTTCAGTATTCATGATAATGGTTCGGGTATTTCAGCTGAGAATATTGATAAAATTTTTGAACCTTTTTATACCACCAAACAACATGGCACCGGATTAGGATTAGCTGTAGTCAAAGCGATAGCGAATGCACATGATGGTGAACTCTGGCTCGACTATTCTTCCACATCGGAGCCATCAGCTTCTTATAAGGAGTCATCAACTGATTATAAAGAGTCATCAACTTCTAACAAAGAGTCATCAATCCCTCATAAAGAGTCTGAAACGTCCGGAAGTGTTTTTCGAATGCGTATTCCCACACAAATTAAATCTCTTTCCCATAATAATAGAAAAAGCAATACCAGAGTCACTTGTATGGAGAATTTTTAAATGATAAGCAGCAAAAAAAATAACCCGCAAGCACCTTTGATTCTGGTTGTTGAAGATGATGAAGCGCTGCGTGAAGCACTGGTAGACACCCTGGAGATGGGAGGCTATAACGTACTTGAAGCAGATAATGGCCGCTCGGCCCTGGAACATCTG
>DAOVUK010000193.1 GCA_030632625.1 Gammaproteobacteria bacterium | reverse complement strand
TTGTTTCTGCAGAGATATCAAGCGATGAAGGTTTTGGCGTACTGACAGGTAATTCCTGCCCTTTGTCAGCGCTGGTAGTCGAAGACTCTTTGTCAGCTAATGGCTCTTTGCTAGCTGAGGGCTCTTTGCCAGCTGAAGGCTCCTGTTCTTTATTAGCCAAAACTGAACCAGCAGCAGTATTTCTTCTTACTGCTTTTTTACGGGTGCTGGTTCTGCGACCTGTGCGGCGTGAGCCGGGGCCTCTTAGTGATTTCTTTTTGCTTGATGTTTTATCATCACCAGAAGCAGCAGTTGTTTCAGCAGCTGGTTCAGTAGTGATGGTCTCTTTTATATCAGATGTTTCTGCTTTATCAACTAAAAATTTAGTCTGTGTTTTAGTTTCAGGTTTACTATTTTTGTTATCAAGTGTATCAACTGATGCATCTACAGTTGTTATATTTTCAACCTTATGAGTTGTTTCGGTTGAAATTTCATCCGGTTTTTTCGTGACTTGCTGTTTTTTGCTATGGCTGTCAGGTTTTCTACGTCCTTTATTGCCCGTATTTGATTTTTTTGCAGGGCTTTTTGCTGTAGAGGTATTGGCAGCAGCTTTCTTTTCTGGCGTTTCTGCTGCTGCGGTGTTCTCATTGACAGATTGATTACGTACTTTGTTACCTCGTTGACTACTTTTGTTGTCATCGCGTTTATTTTGTCTCTGTGGCTTTTTCCTGCCATCACGTTTTTCATTTTTTCTGCGGGGATCCTGCTTGCGATCAGTATGCATCTGTTTTGATGGTGCTCTACTACTTTGGGGAGCAGCTTCAGCTTCAGCTTGAACTGCAAGCGGTTCATCAACTGCATCACTACGATTAAACAAAGATGTCCAGATGCGTCTGACCAGTGTCAGCGGCTGATTTACTTTTTCAGGTTTAATCGATGTGGGTGCTTTAACGGCGGGCTCTTCATATTTTGCCGGCTCAGCAATCAGACCATTTGCTTCATCATCATTAAGAATACGATTAAAGTGATAACTATTAACCTGGTATTTTTCAGTCACATTTTCATCGTTGCGAATACGTTCGATACTATAATGTGGTGTGACCAGGCTTTCATTGGGGATCAGAGTGATAGTTATTTTCTGGCGGCTTTCGATTTCGCTAATAATATCACGCTTGTCATTGAGCAGGAATGTGGCCACATTGACGGGTAATTGGGCCAGAATTCGACCAGTGTTCTCTTTCATTGACTCTTCTTCAAGAATCCGCAGCACAGACAAACCCAGTGAATCAATACCGCGAATGGTGCCGTGTCCGCTACAACGGGGACAGGTAATCTGGCTGGATTCACCTAATGATGGTTTTAAACGCTGGCGAGACATTTCCAGCAGACCAAAGCGAGAGATTCGACCCACCTGTACGCGGGCACGATCAAGCTTTAAAGCGTCTTTCATACGGTTTTCAACCGCACGCTGATTTTTTGCTGGAGACATATCGATAAAATCAATAACCACCAGGCCGCCTAAATCACGCAGGCGTAATTGTCGAGCGACTTCATCTGCTGCTTCAAGATTAGTATTTAAAGCAGTTTCTTCAATATCGCTTCCTCTGGTTGCTCTGGCTGAGTTGATATCAATTGAAATCAGTGCTTCAGTATGATCAATAACAATGGCACCACCGGACGGCAGGGTGACTTCACGCTGGAATGCCGTTTCAATCTGACTTTCTATCTGATAACGAGAGAACAGGGGGATGTTGTCATTGTAGAGTTTAACTTTATGAAGATGCTGCGGCATGACTCGCTGCATGAAGTCATAGGCTTCTTTGTAGGTTTTTTCTTCATCAATAATGATTTCTGTAATATCAGAACGTAGATAATCTCGAATTGCCCGGATAACAATATTGCTTTCCTGGTAAATGAGAAAAGGCGCTTTGCGCTCTACCGAGGCACTGTCAATTGCTGTCCAGAGATGCAGTAAATAATCGAGGTCAAGCTGTAGTTCTTCAATGCTTTTGCCGATACCTGCTGTACGGACAATCAGGCCCATTGACTCCGGCACATTCAGCTGACTCAGGATTTCTTTTAATTCGGAACGCTCATCGCCTTCAATACGTCTTGAAATACCGCCGGCTTTGGGGTTGTTAGGCATTAAAACTAAATAACGTCCCGGCAGACTGATAAAAGTTGTCAGTGCAGCGCCTTTGTTGCCACGCTCTTCTTTGTCAACCTGAACAACAACTTCCATGCCTTCCTGAAGCAATTCAGATATATTGGCTCGTTTGCCTCGCTCAGGCGACTTTCTGAAATATTTGCGTGATACGTCTTTAAGGGGGAGAAAACCGTGTCTGTCTGAGCCGTAGTCAACAAAGGCTGCTTCCAGACTAGGCTCCACTCGGGTAATTTTTGCTTTATAGATATTGGCTTTTTTTTGTGTTCTCTGGGTGGTTTCTATGTCCAGATTAAACAGATGCTGGCCGTCGACCAGGGCAACACGCAACTCTTCAGGTTGGGTTGCATTAAATAACATTCTTTTCATATAGTTATGCTCAAAATTCTCTTGGGCTCAAACTATATAAAGTTTATAAGCAGCATTGCTTATGTATCAGAAAAAGGTAACATGCTTAGAATAAAGTTTATTCATTCTTTCAAAGACAAAAAGTTTTAAAGACACAAACTGTCATCAAAAGTATTTGATTAATCAAATACTAAAAATTGTTTTTTTACTTAACGATCATCCGAGGCATCGCTTACTTAAATGTCTTACTATAGACCGGATATAAAAGTCTTTTGTTACTTTTCCTGTAAACTTTATACAGGAGCTATAAATTATTGATAGATCAAATTTTAATGATTTTACCTGGTTTTTAATTGTGAGATTATCATCTAAAAATTGGTGTGTCTGGTTTAAACTCCGACTAAACTTTTTAAACCTAAATCGCAGTGTTTTTCCGTTGTCGTGCATCTTTAAAATAGATGACTTTAACTGACAATAATCATATTACCAATATCATTAAAAAAATAGTTCATGATATTTATTTGTTTAAATTGAATTCTATTAATCGTAAATTTAGCCGAAATTGGGTAAAATTACTTTTTAGTGAGTTAATAAATAGTTAATAAACTCAATAGTATAAATTACAAAATGAACTGAAGATCTAAACTGGCTTAATATACCAGCTGGAATCAATTCCTTCAATGTATAATCACAGAAATATTGCATGAATCTTAAAAAAATAAATCATTCAGTTAAATTTGTCGAAATTGACGCTCAAAATGCCGGGCAGAGAATTGATAACTTTTTATTAAATCAGCTTAAAGGTGTACCTAAAGGTCACATATATAAGATTATTAGAAAAGGTGAAGTCCGGGTAAATAAAGGCCGTATTAAACAAACGTATAAACTTCAATTTGGTGATACAGTACGAATTCCACCGGTTAAACTCACTGAGAAAAAAGCGCTGCCTGCGCCGGGTCGTTCTTTATTAAAGTTAATTGAAAATGCCATTATTTTTGAAGATTCGAGCTTACTTGCTATCAATAAACCCAGTGGTGTTGCGGTTCATGGCGGCAGCGGCGTCAGTTATGGTATTATTGAAGCAATGCGAGCATTAAGGCCGCAAGCGAAATTTCTTGAGCTAATCCACCGTCTGGATAAAGATACTTCCGGCTGTCTGTTAATTGCTAAAAAACGTAGTGCACTTATTGGTGTACAGGATTTATTACGCAAGCGTCAGACAGATAAGCGTTATCTGGCTCTTTTATGCGGCCAGCCGGAATTTCGCAAAGAGAAGGTAACAGCACCTCTTTTACGTGAAGAACTTAAATCCGGTGAGCGTTTTGTGCGGGTGGATCAAAGAGGTAAGGAGTCCACCAGTTTTTTTTCAATAATTGAACGTTTTGATGATACAGCACTGGTTGAGGTTAAAATTGTCACAGGTCGAACCCATCAGATACGGGTACATTCTAAATATTTAGGACATAATGTTGCCGGTGACAGCAAATATGGCAATTATGCCTGTAATCAACGCCTGAAAGAACGGGGTTTGAAAAGATTATTTCTGCATTCTGCTCAAATAAGCTTTAAGCACCCGGAAACAGGCAAAACTCTGACAATTAAAGCGCCTTTGAGTGATGATTTACAGCAATTTCTTTTGGTTTTGAAAAGAGGGGGCGTTAAAAAGAGCCGTAAACTATAGAGCAGGCCTCTAAACTAATTCCTGAAATAGTCATGAACTAATATAATAGTCATGAACTAATAATAGCCCTGAACTAACTCATAAAACTAAACTCTAAAACTTAACCTTAAATGAAATAAAGTAGAAACAATGCCTGCATATAAATTAATAATTTTTGACTGGGATGGTACATTAATGGACTCTCAGGCAAGAATCGTTGCCTGTCTTAAATGTGCTGCGGATGATTTACAGTTAAATCAATTAACCGAAAAAACACTAAAGAATATTATCGGCTTAGGCTTGCGAGAAGCAATATCAACTCTCTATCCGCAATTACAGGATGAACAAATCACCCGTTTTGCTGATCGTTATCGATACCACTTTTTAACTGCCAATGATACGCCATCCGGTCTGTTTGAAGATGTGCAACAGATGCTTGAAGGTTTAATTAAAAAAGGCTTTATGCTGGCTATTGCCACAGGTAAGGCCAGAAGGGGACTTGAGCCAGTACTCAGGGAGACGGGATTAAAGCATTTGTTTCATGGCAGTCGTTGTGCTGATGAGACCCGTTCTAAGCCCCATCCTCAGATGCTGGAAGAACTACTGGATGAATTTGGAGTGATGGCAAATGATGCTGTTATGGTGGGGGATACCGAATATGATATGTTAATGGCTAATTCTATCGGTATGGATGCACTGGCGGTTAGTTATGGTGTACATGACAAAAATGAAATTTTAAAACATGAGCCCTTATCATGCGTTGACAGTATCAGCGAATTATCAGAATGGCTGTTAAACTGTGAAAATTATTAAAAAATCCTTCTTTTTACCGATAAATACCCCCATCTAATAGAAAAATGCTTGTAACGACTCAGCATGTGTTGGGTGGTTACATCAATTAATTCAGGAAATAAAAATGAATAGAGACGAAAATCAACTTAATGACGATTATGAAAAAATGACCGCTAATAACCATGGCTGGGAAAAAAAACTGGTTGAAGATCTGGCAATGGCTTCACTTAAAGAAAAGCGTACCACCCGTCGCTGGGGTATTTTTTTCAAATTAGCATTTCTGGCTTATGTTGTGGGTTTAGTGGTCTTGTATTATTCACCATTTGATCCCGCATCACTGGAAAAAGGTGCAGATTCACATACGGCGGTTATTAATGTTGAAGGGGTTATTTCCTCAGAATCTAAAGCCAGTGCAGACGATATTATTACTGCATTGCGTGATGCCTTTGATGATGAAAAAACCAAGGGTGTTATTTTACGTATGAATACGCCTGGCGGCAGTCCGGTTCAATCCGGTTATATTAATGATGAAATCTACCGTCTCAAAGAGTTACACCCGGACATTAAAGTGTATGCCGTCATTGTCGATGTTTGTGCTTCAGGCGGTTATTATATTGCTGCTGCTGCTGATGAAATTTATGCGGATAAAGGCAGTATGGTGGGTTCGATCGGTGTGTTAATGAATGGTTTTGGTTTTGAAAATGCCATTGAGAAATTAGGTGTCACTCGTCGTTTGTATACCGCAGGTGAGCACAAAGGTTTTCTTGACCCTTTTTCTAAACCTCAGGATGCTGATATTGACCATGCTAAAACCATGTTGAGCAATATTCATAAGCAATTTGTTGATGTGGTCAAAAAAGGTCGTGGTGACAAGCTTAAAGATGATCCATTGCTTTTTAGCGGTTATGTCTGGACGGGTGAACAGTCGATAGAATTAGGCCTGGTGGATAAACTGGGCAGCAGCAGCTATGTCGCTCGTGAAGTCATTGGTGCCGAAGAAATAAAAGACTTCACCGTTTCAGAAAATCTTCTTGACCGCTTTGCTAAAAAAATGGGCGCTTCGGTGGCCTCAACAATGGCAGAAATAAGTGGTTTTGGCGTTGCACCGCAATTACGATAGGATCGTTCGGGAATTATTGTATTTAGAGCGCGCTTCGGTATGCAATGGCTGTTTCAGGGGGCTTCGCCTAAAGCGCCTACTGTTGGCGAGCACGTCCATGTGTCGCTCTGCTTCGCCATCCATGGCTCGAACCAAAAGTAGGCGCCTTGAGGCGAAGCCCTCTGAAACTGCCATTGCACACCAAAACGCTTCTACGTCATTCCCTCTCTGGAAGCGAAAAATCAAAAGCAAGTGTGCTCAGTCAATTTCTATTGTAACTGCTTTGGACTTTGCTTTTGATTTTGGACGCTCCAAGTGAGAAACATGATGCTGTAAGTGCTGGCGGAGGAGGTGCGGTATAGTTCTGGGCTTCCCGTTAATAAAGAGGGAAAACATGGATGTTTTCATTAAGCGCTACATGGAAGTATTTACAGCGTCCCCAGAACC
>DAOVUK010000509.1 GCA_030632625.1 Gammaproteobacteria bacterium | reverse complement strand
TTTATGGTTTTTTGATCGGCATAGCAGGATATAATATGAAAAGGGATTTGATATTTTCCGGCAATTGAATGAAACTTCTGACGCCATTTTTTATCCAGAAAAGTGGCATCTACGATCACAGAATATCCCGCATTCAATATTTGTTCAGTCATTTCCGTTAAGTGATAATATATTTTTTCTGTTGTTGATTCACTATATAAATCTTCAACGCTTGCCCCAAAAAGCCTTTTGCGTTCCACATCAGAACAAATCTGGATGGCACCCAGTTGATCCACAAGTTGTGAACATACCCAGCTTTTACCACTGCCTGAAAGACCAAAGCTGACAGCAAGAAAGTTTCTGTTTTGCTGCTCCCTGTTTTGATTCCTATTCTGATTCTTCTTCTGAAGATGAGTGATGTGTAAATAGTCTTGCGCCAGTTGCAGATAATTTCTTAACTCATTTAAGGTATTTTTATAGGCAATTGATTTTTTTTTCTGCTGCTGCAATCTGAGTCCAGCCACTTTCGCTCTGACCATTGCACGGTAAAGTTTATAAAATTTCAGTACAAACAGGCCGGAATAATCGCCGGTTTTTAACAAATATCCATTTAAAAAATGATTGGCAAAAACAGTTTGTTCATGATCCTGCAAATCCATAATCAAAAAAGCGCAGTCACTCATCGTATCTATCCAGCGAAAGCTGTCATTAAATTCAATACCATCAAACAACAGGACTTTATTTTCAATTATAGTGATATTGCCAAGATGCAGATCACCATGACATTCACGAATAAAGCCCAGTTTTTTTCGCTTAAGCAAATACGGCTGAATGAGTTCATACATTGCTAATACCTGCTCAAACAATGATGTTAGATTTTGTTTATCCTGCTTACAAAGCTGACTATTAATCAATATAGAAAAATTTTCTGCAACCGGCTTTAGCACTTCTTGTGCTGAGCCGAAATTAACATCAGAACCCGCAATATTTATTTTATGATGAAAATCAGCAACAGCATCAATTAAATTATCAATATGATAGAGCTCAACCTGATGATTTCTTAATAGGCTGTTGAATAAACACTGCTGATCAAATTGATTCATTTTTATTGCATAGTCGATTACTTTTCCCTGTCCTGCCAGACTGAGACCACTTTCTGATTCAGTGACGGGGAGTACTTCAATATAAATTGATGGGGCAAATCGGCTATTAAGCAGTAACTCCTGATGACAGAAGTAGTTACGTTGTTTGAGGGTGGTAAAATTCAGAAAACCAAAATCGACAGGCTTTTTTATTTTGTAGGCAAAAGAACCGGTAAGAAATACCCAGGAAATATGTGTTTCGACCAATTTGATGTAATCAACAGGATGATCATAAAATTCAGGACAGAAAAAAGCATTCACTATTTTACTCTGAGCCATTATTCTGCTTCATTATCATTGCTAAAACTATTTTCTCCTTTATTCAGATTTATCTGATGCATAATACTCACGGTAGAAATCTACTGTGAATATTATGCACATGACTGACTACTCCTTTAAAAAGGCAATAAATTTTTGCTGCTGCGCTGCAACTTCAACACCCATAATCCGGGCAATGCTGCCGCCAAACATTTTACCTAATAATTCAGCATTCATAACAGCAACGAATGTCTGTCCGTTAGTTTTTTCATAAACACTGATAGTACAGGGCATAAAGACAGATAATCTCTTATTGGCATCATCTTTTAAAATACCAAAGGCATGATCCGCCTGACATAGATTAATCAGCATCACAGGTGGAATATCACCTCCGCCATGTTTTTTGACTGCTTTATGCAGAGGCTTGATACCGGCAACAGTCCATCCTTCGGCCTTGGCGTTGGCACTGATTTTTTCTACTGTTTCATCAACAGAATAAGGACTGGGCATTTCGTGCAGCATCATGCCGGGCATCATATTCCAGCCAGCGACTCCCAATACTACAACACCAACAATAAAGCCAATAATATATTTCATAAATCGTTCCTTTAAAAGTTTTAGAGATAATTATTTTAATATTATTCCGGATAAAATTAGTTGAACTGATTCTTCCAGGATTATCTCAATATTATAAATATACTGCAGATGAATGCAGCAGATGATTTTAAAAACAGTTAATTTTATTTGGCTATTATTTTTATAGCAAGTGATTTTACAGTAATTATTGAAAAAATATTTTAATCCATTTTAAAATCTAATCAAACGGGTATTTCCAAGGGTTTATCAGTATATACCTAGGGAAAACATCTGGCAAACCAGATAAACACACTGACATTAATGAGATTATGTCTGATTTTCAGATCAAAAATTTACCTT
>DAOVUK010000283.1 GCA_030632625.1 Gammaproteobacteria bacterium | reverse complement strand
ATTGCTGGGGCAGAGATTATCTACCCAATAGCCGAACCCTTGATCAACATATTTCTAAACTGAGAAAATTAATTGAACAGGATCCTAAACACCCTGTGATTATTAAAACAGTCCATGGTGTTGGTTATCGGTTTGATGATTAATTATTGCTAACTACTCATTAAAATGGGGTGATTTATTGTTTGTTAGGATAATTAGTCACAGGAGGTATGCGATGAAATATCCAGGCAATTAAAACCAGGGTGATACTGCCTGTAAAAACAGGAAAGCCTAAATAATCCCAGCCCGGACTATCTAAAAAAACGACCAGAGGATCAGCCCCGGCAGGAGGATGAGTCACTCTTAGTGCAGCCATCGCCGCAATAGCCAGACCAACAGCTCACCATGAGAAGGGTAAAAAAAAGTGCAGTGCTAAGCCTATAGCAGTTGCTATCAAATGGCCTGCAATGACATTAACCGGCTGTGATAATGGACTGGCCGGCACTGAAAAAAGTAAAACACAGGTGGCCCCAAAGGGAGCCATGAGCCAGAAGCTTTCTGTCCATTGGCTTATGAACGCCAGTGTTGCAATTGCGATGAAACCACCAAAGCCAGCTTTAATCACCAGACTCATTGACTGTGTTGCTTGCTGTCTTATGAACAATGAATTAGTCTTTATTGATAAATGTTGTGTGTTTACATTCGCATTTAATATACCAATACATCAGGTTAAAAATCATGCTGCCAAATGAAAGCATTGCATCAGAACAATCACTGGATGAGCTTTTGCGCATTCAAAATAGAAATAAACTGATCCTTGAATCTGCCGGGGAAGGAATTTATGGCCTTAGCACAGATGGATTAACCACATTTTTAAATCCGGCGGCAGCACGTATACTGGGTTGGGAAGTGGATGAGCTATTGGACAAACCCATGCATACAATACTACATCACACGAAGTCCGACGGCAGTCACTATCCAGCCCGTGAGTGTCCCATCTATGCTGCCTTTAAAGATGGTAAAATCCATCATATTGAAGATGAAGTCTTTTGGCATAAGGACGGCAGCAGTATTCCTGTTGACTATACCAGCACTCCCATCTATGAAAAAGGAAAGCTGGTCGGTGCGGTGGTTGTTTTTACGGATATCAGTGAGAGAAAACGTACAGAACAGGCACTGGAAGCAGCCTATGCCGAAGTGGCAAAAATGAAAGATCAACTGGAAGCTGAAAATACTTATCTGCAGGAAGAACTTCTCAGCCGCCATCACTTTAAAGACATTATTGGTGAAAGTGATGCCATTGGTCAAATTTTAAAACAAATTGAATTGGTGGCACCCACAGATGCTAACGTTTTAATTAATGGTGAGTCTGGAACTGGTAAAGAGCTTATTGCACAAGCCATTCATGATGGCAGTGAACGAAAGCAACGACCTTTGATTCGGGTAAACTGTGCAGCCATTCCTCATGAACTGTTTGAAAGTGAGTTTTTTGGTCATATAAAAGGGGCATTTACCGGTGCTTTGAAAAATCGATCCGGGCGGTTTGAACTGGCAGATAACGGCACGTTATTTTTAGATGAAGTGGGTGAAATACCTCTGGATTTACAGAGCAAATTATTGCGGGTTCTTCAGGAGGGACAGTTTGAACGGATCGGGGATGAAAAAACCTGTAATATTGATGTGCGTATTATTGCAGCGACCAATAAAGATTTAAAACAAATGGTTGAGGAAAATAACTTTCGTGAAGATCTCTATTATCGTTTAAATGTCTTTCCTGTTGAGTCACCACCTTTAAGAAATAGAACACAGGATATTGCTTTATTGGCAAAGCATTTTATTAAAATTAATTGTACCAAGTATAAACGTAAAAATTTAGTATTGACAAAAGCTAATATCAAGCAGTTAGAATATTATGACTGGCCCGGCAATATTCGTGAATTACAAAACGTAATTGAAAGAGCTATTATCATCAGTCAGAATGGGCATCTTGAATTTAATCTGCCGCTTTCTGGAATAAAACAATCCGTTACAATGACTGTAACAAAGTCAATTTCCCGCCCTTATACAGAAGCAGAAAGATTGGAACAGGACAGGTTGAATATTAAAACGGCATTAGAGCTGTCGGATGGAAAAATTTCCGGTAATAATGGCGCGGCAAAATTACTGGGAATTAAATCGACAACCCTGGCATCACGAATAAAGAAATTAGGAATTGAGCAAGGTTCGTCAGAATAATATGCGATAAACTAAACAGACAAAATACCATCATCTGCATTGGTCAGAATAATCGTACTTAAAAAAAGGGAATTAATTTGTCAAAATATTACAAAACTTATAGCACCTGGAGTCCGTCAGTGCGCTGGTTTCACTGGATAAATGTACTCAGTGTCATCAGTTTAATCTTTGTTGGTTTAATTATGCTTTATAAAAAGGAGCTGGGCATTACCAGTCTTGAAGCCAAAATTGGTTTAAAAGAACTTCATGTCGTGATTGGTTATATTTTTGCCACGAACCTTCTTATCCGTTTATTCTTCGCATTTACTGGTCCGGCGTCAGCACGGTTCAGTGCATTTATTCCAGGAAAAGGCTTTCTGCAAAGTTTGAAAAGCTATCTTGCTTCTTTAAAAGCAGGGAAGCCACAACAATTTATAGGTCATAATCCACTGGGGAAACTTGCAGTAACAACTTTGTTTACTTTGTTATTCATATTACTTTTTAGCGGCCTGATCCGTGCAGGTACCGATATTTATTACCCTCCATTTGGTAGTACAGTGTCCGGTTATATTGCTGCAGATGGTACTGATCCCTCCAGTTTATTGCCTTATAAAAATGAAGGTGTTAATAAAGAAAAAATGGCATCACTTAAGGCATTTAAATCACCCATTGGTAAAATTCATCTCTATACTGCCTATTTTCTTATGTTTCTGATTGTCATTCATATTACTGCTGTGGTTCGTGCCGAGGTGAAAGAAGATGATCATTTAATTTCATCACTGTTTAGTGGTAAAAAAATTGTTACTGAAAAACCTCAAGATGAATCAGCGTATTATAAAAGCTAAATGAGCATCTAACTGGCAGCTAAACAGCCGTTCCTAAAGGGTGAATATTTAGTATCAGAGCCTGTTATTCATTGTTGGGCGATTTGACGCAGTCCGAGCACAACAATGAATAACAGGCTTTGATGCGGATACTAAATAAAGAATATTCACAGTTTTTGAACACTTATTTAGTGGAAAGAACCACTATGATTGATATCATCAATCAAACTTATAATTGGACATTGCTGGCCATAAACTCACGGATATAATTGGCGATTAACTGACCATCCTCTTCCAGGGCAAAATGTCCTGTATCCAGCAGATGAAATTCCAGGTTTTTCAGATCCTGCTTATACGGGTATGCTCCATCTGCAGGGAAGATATAGTCATTTTTTCCCCAAACGATTAGCGTCGGCGGCTGGTGTTTTCTGAAATAAGCCTGCCATGCCGGATAATGAGGCACATTATTCTGATAGTCATAGAATAATGCTAATTGTATCTCAGCATTGCCTTTACGACTCAGATGACGTAAATCAACATTCCAATTATCAGGACTGATACGTTGTTCATTACGGACGCCATGGGTATACTGCCACTTAACACCATCGTGAGCGATGAAACCGGCTAGATCCTGAGCATTTTCCGGGGTTCTGTCTTTCCAGTACTTTCTGATCGGATCCCAGAATTCACGCAAGCCTTCTTTATAAGCATTACCGTTTTGTACAATTAGAGATTGTATCTGTTCGGGATTTTTTTCTGCAAGTCTAAAACCAATTGGTGCACCATAATCCATGAGATACAAGCTATACTGCTTGATTTCTAAGGTTTTCAAAAAATCTTCCATCAGATTTGCAAGGTTATCAAAACTGTATTCAAATGATTTCATTGAAGGTTGTGAACTGTTTCCAAAACCGGGATAGTCCGGTGCAATAAGATGATAACGATCGGATAATGCAGGGATCAGATTTCTAAACATATGTGATGATGTTGGAAAACCATGCAGCAGCAAAATAGTGGGTGCATTTTTTGGACCAGCCTCCCGATAAAATATTTCCTGCCCATTGACCATCACTTTTTTATGCTTTGTCTGTGTATCACTTTGTATCGAGCTTGTATCAGCTATGCCCCCAGTATCAGCAGTAAGCTGTGCAGAACAGGCACTAATAGCAAATAAGGAGATAATACCCAGTAATAAAATTAATTTTGATGACAAGTGACTCTTTTTGTTTGGCTTTACGATATTCATATGTTTCTCCATGACAGGTTATTTTGTATTATCAGGATTTCATTTATCCTGTGTTCTATTCATCTATCACAAAATATGCCAATTATAAATTTCTTATCTATCCGATTGAAATACAATGATATTATTCATCTAGCTGGAAAAGATAGGCATTGTTAAAAAAGTATTATTAACGATATTTCATTAATAATTGATGAAATATCAAGATAATAGAGATGGACTGGTCAGGCATAGAGGATACCTTTTTAAGTATGCAATTATTCCAAAGCCGTTTAATGAAAAAGCCGTCGGGTTTAATATCAGACTCTTTAATGCGAGACTCTTTATTACGAGATAAAGTAGAGACCACGCTGACATTACTTGCCCGTCAGGATTTTATAAATGAAACAATAGAAGAGGCCGAAGTTTTATGGTTACATAATACCAATAATAAAGATGGACTCATTCGCCCTAAAATCAGCTATGAATGGCAAGATGATGTCAATGTCTGGCTTGGACTTGATCTGTTTTATGGTGATGAACAGGGATTGTTTGGTCAGTTTGATCAAAAAGACAGGCTTATCATGGGTGTTGAATGGGGGTTTTAAGGTTCTTCACATTTTTGTATTCACTCGGTGAATTCAGCCATTCATAGATAGGGTAGAGACGTTGCATGCAACGTCTCTACGTATGCTTACCACCCTGGCGGTCGTTGCGTGATCGTAGAGACAAGGTATGCTTTGTCTCTACAATTTGGAAAAGTACATATTTTGTGAAGAGCCATATTTCTATTTTATACTATAGTCAAAAATGATATAAAACGAGTTAAAATTAACATTTTTTTGCATCAAATAAT
>DAOVUK010000161.1 GCA_030632625.1 Gammaproteobacteria bacterium | reverse complement strand
TTATAACCCTCATCAATTAATTGAAGGCATGGCAATTGCCGGCTATTGTATTGGTGCTGATACTGGTTACAATTATATCCGTGGTGAGTTCTGGGAACCCTATAGCCGTTTTGATAATGCCTTGAAAGAAGCACGTGAAGCGGGTTACCTGGGCGAAAAACTGTTTGGTTCAGATTTTAATTTTGATGCACACTCTCATCTGGGCGGCGGCGCTTATATTTGTGGCGAAGAAACCGCTTTACTGGAATCAATAGAAGGTAAAAAAGGTCAGCCGCGTTTTAAACCGCCATTTCCTGCCAGTTATGGACTTTATGGTAAGCCGACAACCATCAACAACACTGAAACCCTGGCATCAGTACCTGTTATTGTGGAAAAAGGCGGTCAGTGGTTTTTAGAACATGGCAAGCCGAATAATGGCGGCACAAAAATGTTTTCTGTGTCGGGTAATGTCAAACGTCCGGGCAATTATGAAATTGATATGGGCACTCCCTTTTCTGAGTTACTGGAAATGTGCGGTGGTATGAAAGACGGCTACAAACTAAAAGCCGTTATTCCCGGTGGTAGTTCTTCTCCCGTTATTCCTGGTGAAATAATGATGGATGTAACTATGGACTATGATGGTATTCAGGCCGCTGGTTCAATGCTGGGTTCAGGTGCAGTGATCATACTGGATGATAAAGTCTGTATGGTGAATGCTCTGGCACGTTTATCTCATTTTT
The DNA here is from genome assembly GCA_030632625.1 of Gammaproteobacteria bacterium. Lineage (GTDB taxonomy): Bacteria > Pseudomonadota > Gammaproteobacteria > GRL18 > GRL18 > GRL18. The sequence continues at coordinate 6,309 of DAOVUK010000161.1, read as the reverse complement.
ATCATGAAGAATCCTGTGGACAATGTACCCCCTGCCGTGAAGGTACCGGCTGGCTGTCTCGAGTATTGCATCGTATTGAACATGGTCATGGCAAACAGGAAGATATCGATCTGCTGGATAAAGTGGCGGGTGATATTATGGGTCGGACAATTTGTGCATTAGGTGAAGCAGCCTCTATGCCGGTGCAGGGTTTCCTTAAGCATTATCGTGATGAATTTCAGTATCACATTGATCACAAGAAATGTATGGTTGGGCCGGGTAGTTAGTGTCACGACATAACTATTTAACTAAATTAACTAAACTTTCTTTACTTTCTACTTTCTATGTAAGAGATGAGAAATGAGAGATAAGAGACGGATTTACGAGTATTTAATATGGTAACTATTGAAATTAACGGTACACAGGTCGAAGCCGAGCAGGGTCAGATGCTTATTGAAGCAGCTGATAAGGCTGGTATTGCCATACCCCGTTTTTGTTATCATAAAAACTTATCAATTTCAGCCAATTGCCGTATGTGTCTGGTTGAGGTGGAAAAAGCACCTAAACCCATGCCTGCTTGTGCCACACCCGTAACTGACGGCATGATAGTTTATACAAATTCAACCCAGGCTCTGGCGGCACAAAAATCGGTGATGGAATTTTTACTGATTAACCATCCACTGGATTGCCCCGTTTGCGATCAGGGTGGTGAATGTGATCTGCAGGAATTTTCAATTGGCTATGGTAATGATAATTCCCGATATGCTGAAATTAAGCGGGTTGTTAAAGATAAAAATATTGGCCCTCTGATTGCTACAGAACTGACCCGCTGCATACACTGTACCCGCTGTATTCGCTTTGGACAGGAAATTGCCGGAATGCGCGAGCTTGGCGCAACGGGACGTGGTGACTGGATGGAAATCGGCACCTATATAGAAAAAAGTGTGGATTCAGAGCTGTCTGGCAATATCATTGATCTCTGTCCTGTTGGGGCGTTGACCTCAAAAGTTTCCCGTTTTACTTACCGTGTATGGGAACTGTCAAGCAACGACAGTATTGGCATTCACGATTGTGTGGGGTCAAACTGCAATGTGCAAACTCACAATGGTCAGATTAAGCGTGTTATAGGTCGTGAAAACGAAGCCATTAATGATGAATGGATATCGGATCGTGATCGATACAGTTTTGAAGGCTTGCAAAGTGACCAGCGCTTGAGTAAACCGCTCATCAAAAAAGACGGTAAATGGACTGAAGCCAGCTGGGATGATGCCTTGCAGTTTGCAGTGAATGGTCTGAAGAACATTGACGATAAAAATCAAATAGGCACCGTCTGTTCACCTTCAGTGACTACTGAAGAAATGTATCTGCTGCAAAAGCTGATGCGTGGTATCGGCAGCAATAATATTGACCATCGTTTACGCCAGACCGATTTCAGTGGACAGGACCTTGATCCTCTGTTTCCCGGACTGGGGATGAAAGTTGCAGATGTAGCTGCTCAACAGGCAGCTTTATTAATTGGCTCAAATGTGCGTAAAGAACAACCTATCATAGGACACCAGTTAAGACAGGCCAGTTTGAAAGGTGCCAGGATTTCAATAGTCAATTCTGTTCGTTATGACTTTATTTTTGATGTGGCTGAGGAATTTATTGTTGCCCCTGCACAGATGTTTAAAGAACTTAAAGTACTTGCTAAAGCGGCACTTGAAAAATCAGGATCTGATGCACCGCAAGGTCTGGCGGCTTTAATTGCCCCGGTTAAAATAACCGATGCCCATAAAGAGTGTATTGAACAATTGTCTGCTGCTGAAAACTCAATGGTGATATTGGGTACGATTGCCCAGTCCATGCCGAATTATGCTGCGCTGCGTATGCTGGCTTCGTTCATTGCAGATGCCACTGATTCAACCCTGAGTTATCTGACACCAGGTGCCAATACCACAGGTGCTTATCTGTCCGGGCTGCTGCCCAATAGAGACTCTGTTAAAAATAACACTCAGGGTCTTGATACACAGGCTATGTTTGCTGCAGGTCTTAAAGGCTATATCCTCTACGGCATCGAAGCAGATTATGATTTAGAAAATCCGCTGCAGGCAAACAAGGCACTGTCAAATGCTGACTTTGTGGTTGCTATGACGTCTTTTGTGACCGATGCCATGAAAGCGAATTCTGATGTGCTGCTGCCGATAGCCGCTGTGACCGAAGCTTCCGGCACTCTGATCAATGTTGATGGCACCTGGCAGAATTTTTCTGCAGTAAGTAAAGCCAATGGACAGTCAAAACCCGGCTGGAAAGTTTTACGTGTTATGGGTAACTTATTTAATATTGATGGTTTCGATTATCAAAGTTCAGATGATGTTATTAATGAGCTGAAAGCAAATTTCGAGTTGCAAAATAATCAAATTGAAAGCAGTAAAGCAAGCAATAAATTAGTCTGGGACTGTCCTGAAAATAGTAGCGCAGCAAAAGCTTCTGAGCTGCAAAGAATTGCTGAATTGCCGATTTACAGCGTGGATGCCGTGACACGGCGAGCAACTGCCTTACAGCAGACACAGGATGCTCAGGTTGAGTTTGCAAAAATAAATTCTGCTCTGGCGAAAAAACTGAAACTGGAAGATGCACAGCAAGTGACGGCAAAGCAGGGTGATAATACGGCTGATATTAGTATCAGTATTGATGATAGAATTACTGATAATTGTGTTTATCTACCTGCGGGCATTGCCGCAGCGTCATCTTTAGGTGGCGGCTTTGAAGCAATTGAACTTTTAACTACAGGCGTAGCCAAATAGGCGGAGAAAATTTTGTTAGATCTGATTTTATCTATTTACGCAATACCGGTTATTAATATACTCGTTAAGATCGTGGCGATCCTGGTGCCGTTATTATTAACCGTTGCTTATTTCACCTATATTGAACGAAAAGTTATCGGCTATATGCAGGCGCGTATCGGACCGAACCGTGTGGGTCCAAGAGGCTGGCTGCAGCCTATTGCCGATGCAATGAAATTAATGTTCAAGGAAATCATTTTTCCTTCAGGTGCCAATAAAGTGCTGTTTATTATTGCCCCGACTCTGGCAATTGCTACGGCACTGGCGGCATGGGCTGTAATTCCTTTTGGTGCTGAAATGGTGCTGGCAGATATCAATGTTGCTCTATTGTATATCCTGGCGATGACTTCAGTTGGCGTCTATGGTGTGATACTGGCGGGCTGGGCATCGAATTCTAAATACGCAATGATGAGTACCCTGAGAACTGCCGCACAGGTTGTTTCTTATGAGATAGCCATGGGTTTTGCTTTAGTTGGCGTTGTTATGGCGGCCAGAAGTCTCAATATCGGTGAAATTGTTATGGGACAAAGCGGCAGCGGTATCTGGGGCTGGTATATGTGGCCCTTACTGCCGCTATTTGTCATCTATTTTGTCTCGGGAGTTGCTGAGACTAACCGTGCACCCTTTGATGTTGCCGAAGGTGAATCAGAAATTGTTGCTGGTTTCCATGTTGAATATTCAGGCATTTTGTTTGCCATTTTCTTCCTGGCTGAATATGCCAATATGATCCTGATTTCTATTCTGGCAGCATTGCTCTTTATGGGCGGCTGGCTATCACCATTTGAAGGGATCAGCTTCCTGGGCTTAGGCTCAAGTTTTCTCGCTGCTTCCAGTATTATCTGGTTATTAGCTAAAACAGCAATATTTATGTTTTTATTCCTCTGGTTCAGAGCAACTTTCCCTCGCTACCGTTATGATCAAATCATGCGTTTAGGCTGGAAAGTCTTTATCCCCGTTACCATTGTCTGGATTTATGTGGTGGGTATTATGTATTACGCAGAATTAGCACCCTGGTTCGTTAAGGGATAGGTTAGGACAGGTTTATGAACTTTGTAACTAATGCTTTGGTAAGACAGGCTTTTGTAAGGAAGGCATTTGTGGAGAATGATCGTTGAAACATCTGACTCAATTTTTTAACAGCTTATTTCTGGCCGAACTCTTTAAAGGTTTGAGCGTAACAGGACGTTATCTTTTCAAAAAGAAAATAACCGTTCAGTATCCGGAAGAAAAAACACCACAGTCATTCCGTTTCAGAGGACTGCATGCGCTGCGCCGTTATGCCAATGGTGAAGAACGCTGTATTGCCTGTAAATTATGTGAAGCGATCTGTCCGGCACTGGCCATCACTATTGAGTCAGAAGAGCATGAAGATGGTACGCGTCGAACTAAAAGCTACGACATTGACCTGACAAAATGTATTTTTTGTGGTTTTTGTGAAGAATCCTGTCCGGTAGACTCAATCGTGGAAACACGTATTTTTGAATACCATGGTGAGGAAAAAAGCGACTTGTACATGACTAAAGAAAAGTTATTGGCAGTCGGCGATAAATATGAAGAGCAGATTGCGGCTGACAGAGCAGATGATGCCTCGTATCGCTAAGTTTTTTATTTCTAGAGAGTCTATATTGATAACGAATAAGCTCGGTGTAAACCGGCCCAGCGTGGAATAGTTTATGGAAACAATTGTTTTTTATGTCTTTTCAGCCTTTATGGTGCTGTCTGCCTTAATGGTGATAACCGTTAATAATCCGGTGCGGGCTGCATTTTTTCTGGTGCTGACATTTTTTGCTTCAGCCGCGATATGGCTGCTTTTAGAAGCAGAATTCTTAGCGGTTATTCTGATCATCGTTTATGTGGGTGCTGTGATGGTACTTTTCTTATTCGTAGTCATGATGCTGGACATCAATATTGCCGAATTAAAAGCAGGTTTTGTTAAGAATTTGCCCCTGGCTGTGCTGGTGGCACTGGCAATGTTCGGCACAATTCTCTTTGTCGTCGTTGGCGGCGATCAGTTTGGTATTGATAATTTTGCACCACCGGCGCGTCATGCCGCTGATTATAGTAATATTTCAGAATTAGGGCAGCTTTTATATACAGAATATGTTTATTCTTTTGAGATAGCTGCAGTCATTCTTCTGGTGGGTATTATTGCTGCAATCAGCCTGACCTTAAGACGTCGCCCGAATACCCGACATCAGAAAGTGGAAGAACAGGTTGCAGTGAAGAGCGAAGATCGTCTGCGTGTTGTCAAGTTAGAGCCGCATGCTAGAAAAGAGGAGAGAAAATAATGCTGACTTTAACTCATTTTCTGGTGCTTAGCGCCATCGTTTTTTCTATCAGCATTGCTGGTGTTTTTATTAATCGAAAAAATATCATTATCCTGTTGATGTGTGTTGAATTAATGCTTTTGGCAGTGAATACCAACTTTATTGCCTTCTCTCATTATTTGAACGATACCGCAGGACAGGTATTTGTTTTCTTTATTCTCACTGTTGCTGCTGCAGAAGCTGCAATTGGTCTGGCAATTTTAGTCGTTTTGTTTAGAAATAAACGCACGATTAATGTTGAAGAACTTGATTCATTGAAGGGTTGATCCAGTGTTTGAAAATTATAGCGACTCACAAGTTTATCTCGCCATCGTACTGGCACCGCTTATTGGTTCTATTATTGCGGGTGTTTTTAATGCCTACATCAGTCGGGCTGTAGCGCATACAGTGACCATAGCGGGTGTCGGTATTTCCTTTATTCTGGCTATGTTCGTCTTTAAATACTTTGCCTTTGATGGTGCGCCAGTCTATAACGAAACTGTTTATACCTGGCTGGTCAGCGATGGTATCCGTTTTGAAATCGGTTTTTTAATCGATAACCTGACCTCAATGATGCTGGTGGTGGTCAGCTTTGTTTCCCTGATGGTGCACTTATATACCATCGGTTATATGAGTGATGATCCTGGCTACAAACGCTTCTTCAGTTATATCGCATTATTTACCTTCTCGATGTATATGCTGGTGATGTCCAATAACTTCCTGCAGTTATTCTTCGGCTGGGAAGCGGTGGGCCTGGTGTCCTATCTATTGATTGGCTTCTACTACAAAAAAGAAAGTGCCATTTTCGCTAATATGAAAGCATTTCTGGTGAACAGAGTGGGCGATTTTGGTTTTATTCTGGGTATTGCCGGGGTATTAATGGTGTTCAATACGCTGGATTATGCCGATGTTTTTGCCGCTGCGAACTCTAAGGCGAACCTGACCATTGAGCTTTTTCCGGACACTGAATGGTCGATGATGACTGTCATTTGTATTCTTCTGTTTATTGGTGCGATGGGTAAATCAGCACAGGTGCCATTGCATGTCTGGCTGCCGGATTCTATGGAAGGCCCTACACCTATCTCTGCATTGATTCATGCCGCCACCATGGTGACTGCCGGTATTTTTATGGTGACCAGAATGTCGCCATTATTTGAACTGTCAGAAACGGCACTGTCATTTATTCTGGTTATTGGTGC
>DAOVUK010000026.1 GCA_030632625.1 Gammaproteobacteria bacterium | reverse complement strand
TCATCTGATACAAGTTCAACTAAAGTTAGCAATCACAATACCTTTGTCAGCCAATCACTCAGTTTAAGATTGCACATATTTTGGAGAGCTGTATGACGGCTATAAAAACAATTTTGATGAAAAAATGGCTAATTACTCTTCTTGGCGTTATTGCCTTATCAATCCTTATATGGTTTGTCGGCCCACTGCTTGCTATCGCAGAAAAAATACCTCTGGCATCTGAAACCGTTCGTCTGCTCAGTATTATGTTTCTGCTGTTACTATGGGGATTAAATAATCTTCGAATTCAGGCACAGGCAAAAAAAAATAATGAACAATTAATTGATGAATTAAAACAGGACAGTAAAAAAAATAATGACAATATTTCTGATGAAGAGGTAAAAATACTCGGTGAACGTTTTGCTGACGCCATGAATGTGTTGAAACGCTCAAGCAATAATAAACGAGGTAAACAATATATCTATGATTTACCCTGGTATGTGATGATAGGTCCTCCGGGTTCAGGAAAGACAACTGCGCTGGTTAATTCAGGCCTGAAATTTCCACTTGCTGAAAAATATGGTCATGAGGCCGTTAAAGGGGTTGGCGGAACACGAAATTGTGACTGGTGGTTTACGGATGAAGCGGTCCTTATTGATACTGCGGGCCGTTATACTACTCAGGACAGTCATGCTGTCAATGATTCGGCCGCCTGGGGCGGCTTTCTTAAATTGTTAAAGAAACATCGCAAACGACGTCCTATTAACGGTGTTATGGTTGCGATCAGTATTCAGGATATTTTAACTCAGACTGAACAGGAAAAAACAGCTCATATTCATGCTATTCGCAGTCGTCTTCTGGAGCTGCAGAATCAGCTTAACATTCAGTTTCCAGTGTATCTATTAATAACAAAAGGGGATATGGTTGCTGGTTTTTCGGAGTTTTTTGATGATTTAGGGCGTGATGAAAGGGAACAGGTCTGGGGCATGACATTTCCTGAAAATTATGCTGCGGATTCAGAACAGTCCCCGGCTTATTTGTTCAATGAACAATTTGATATATTATTACAGAATATCAATGATCGACTTTTATGGCGTTTAAATTATGAACGTGATCCACAGCGCAGAGGCCAGATTGTTGAATTTCCAGTTCAGCTGGCTTCAATAAAATCGGCATTGAATGATTTTATTCAACAAACTTTCTCATCATCCCGATTTCATGAGCGCCCGAATCTCCGAGGTGTTTATCTTACCAGCGGTACTCAGGAAGGTACGCCAATTGATCGTATCATGGGTCAGCTGATTAATTCCTTTGATATCAACCAGCAGGCATTACCGGTGATGCAAACCCGGGGAAAAAGCTATTTTATAAAAAATCTGCTGCAGCAGGTTATTTTTACAGAAGCTGAACTGGTTGGTGTGAATCGTCGATTTGAAAATAAAATACTCTGGCTGCAGCGTGCTTCCTATGCAACAGCCATTATAGCTGCAACCACAAGTGCTCTGGCATGGTCAACCAGTTTCACTTTGAATGAACGTAGTATCAAAGAGGTGGATAAGCAGCTCAGTGAATATAATGACGGCCTGCCGGGTTTAAAACGCAACAGTTTTAATGATATTAATGCTCAGTTGAAACGTTTAAAGTCAGCTGAATCAGTATTTCCACCGGAGCAGACAATTCCAGTGACCATGCAGCTGGGTTTGTATCAGGGAAATATTTTTCATGGTTCAATTCAGACTGCTTACCTTGAACAACTCAAACAATTATTTGTTCCGGCTCTGAAACATCGCTTTGAAGAGCAGATACGTTTAAGTATTAATCAGCCTGACTATTTATTTGAAGCATTAAAAGCCTATCTTATGATGGGACTGCCAAAGCGCTTTGACCAAGCGTTTATTGAACAATGGATGGAGCTGGACTGGAGTACCCATATGACGGGTGAAGCAGAGCTGCAAAGTGAATTAAAAACCCACTTAAGTGCACTATTATCATCAGATTTTACCAGTATTCGACTTAATCAGGCATTGATTGAAAAAGCCCGTTCTATACTTCGCAAAGTACCATTACACCAGCAAATCTACAATCGTATCAAAGCTGAAGCAAAAAGTGCCAATGATGAAGCCTTTACTTTTTCAGCTCAGGTTGGCCCGGAAATGAATATGGTTTTTTCCGGCACCACCAGTTCAATTCCTTATTTATATACCTATGATGGTTATAAAAATATTTTTCTCAAAGACAGTCTCCTGTATGTTAAAGAAATTGCAGAAGAAAATTGGGTTCTGGGCACCAAAAACGGAGATTTTACAGCAGCCGATATCAGCCTGTTCAAGGATAAAGTAAAATCATTATATCTTCAGGATTATGCCCGCTACTGGAATGCAGCCTTAAATGAATTAAGCATTAATCATTTTTCCAGTGTGACTCAGGCAATCACTTCATTGACTCAAATCACCGGGCCGTATTCACCGTTTCGTGGTGTGATTGAAAATGTGGCTGAAAATACTCGTCTGGGACAGTTAGCTGTTGATGGAAAAATGCTGGAACAAAATAAGGCCCTGACCGATGAACTGAGTAGAAAAATAACCGGCCGCTCTGGCTCAATGATTCGAATGGTTAAACGGGCATCTGATCGTAAATTGATTCATTTACCTGATCGGCCAACTGATATTGTTGAAAAACAATTCTTTGACTTGAATAAAACCATTGAACAACAAAATAACCGTGCATCACATCTGAATGAAATTATGACGGCATTAGCTGAGCTGCAGGGTTATTTAAATAATCTTGCAAGTACTATGGATGATGGAGAAACGGCTTATAGACTGGCAAAAGAGAGGTTGAAAGGTGGTGCTCAGGATCCTGTTGGTCAGTTAAAGTTACTGGCACTTCGTTCACCGGAACCATTAAAAACCTGGTTAAAAGATATTTCTAAAGATTCCTGGCATTTACTTCTGTCTCAGGCAAATTCGTATTTGAATACAGTTTATCAGGACAGTGTTATGTCCTTTTATAAACGCAGCATGCAAAATCGTTACCCTTTACATTCAAAAGCGCTCAATGAAGCTTCATTAGATGATTTTACTGAATATTTTAAACCAGATGGTATTGAAGCCACTTTCTTTAACACTTATTTAAAAGATTTTGTCAATACCAGAAGAAAGCCCTGGACACTTAAACGGGTAGAGGGTTTTACTCTGGCCGTCAGTAATAAAACCTTAAAACAATTTGAACGTGCAGAAAATATACGTAAGGTATTTTTCAAAGAAAACAGAGAGTATCCTGAAATTAATTATTCATTACGTCCAATGTATCTGGACTCTAATATCACTCGATTTGAAATCAGGCAGGGGGATCAAAAAGTGACGTATCAACATGGTCCTCTGCTGCTCAGTAAAATGACCTGGCCGGGAAATACAGACTATAATGAAGCAAAAATAATTTTTGAAGATCTGCATGGTGATCGCGTCGCCTATAAAGAAAATGGTCCATGGGCCTTTTTCAGGATTATGGATAATTATGAATTGCAAAGCACAAAATTAAATGATCATTTTATTGTTGATTATGTGCTGGAAGGAAAAAAAGCCAAATTTGAACTGATAGCCAACAGTATAAAAAATCCGTTTAGTCATAATTTATTAAAACGTTATCGGGCTCCTGAGTCTCTAAACTAATCAGGGCAGTAAAAACAAAGGGTTTGAATTTATAATGAGTAAATTAAATGGATTTTACGGCAAGTTACCCACACATGGTGACTTTCTCTCCAGAAATCTCCCCAGAACATTTATTGACCCGTGGGATAACTGGCTGCAGACAGCAATTGCTGCCAGTCATGAACAGCTGGGTGAACAGTGGCTGGATTATTTTATGGTTGCACCTGTCTGGAAATTCATACTCTCAGAGGGTAATTGTGGTGAAAATGCCTGGGTTGGAATAATTATTCCCAGTGTCGATCGAGTGGGCCGTTATTTTCCTCTGACCATAGCTGCACATATTACTGAACCGGTAAAACCAGTTGCTTTGATTGATGAATGTCATCATTGGTTTGAACAGGCAGAAGAAATTGCCTTATCGACATTAGAAGACGGCTTTGAGCTGGAGCAATTAGAACAGAGTCTGGCGGCATTAGGTGAACCTGTGGTTACTCGTATTAATGCTAATGATAGGGTCAATGAGCTCCATAAAGAGAGTCGTTTTCAAGGGCACTTTGCAATGGATCCTGTTAATTCTAAGCCATTAAGTGCTTTTCCTGCCATCAGTCATTTTTTTATAGAGCAGGCTTTTTCTACTTATAGTTTCTGGTGGACATCCGGTTCAGAAGAGATAAAGCCTTCCTTTCTGCTTTGCGAAGGTTTACCGGAACGGGATGGTTTTGCTTCTTTTATTGATGGCAACTGGGACCGAGAAGTCTGGCATCAGATTAAATCATTATTTGTGGTGGGTGATACACCCGCTCTGATAGGTGTTTAGTTATGATCAGCAGTGCACAAAGAACACATCGCGGCTATAAACGCAAATATAATGAAGATACTATTTTAACTCATCCTGACTGCAGTTTGTTTGTGGTGGCAGATGGCATGGGCGGACATTCAGCAGGTGATCTGGCCAGCCAGTACATTATTAATGAATTATTGAAATTGCAATTACCCAGTGATAATTTACAATTTTCAATTGAGCAGATTGAAGCCACGCTGTCTGATGTCAATCATAAGATTCATTCTGGTCATCTGTTTAATAATAAAGCGATTAATAACCAGGAAATTGTTGCGGGAAGTACGATTGTTATTGCCTATATCGTTGATAACTTATGCTGTTGTTTATGGGTAGGGGATAGTCGATTATATATTTTCAGAAATAACAAACTGTATCAAATCACTAAAGATCATTCTCTGATACAGGATATGATTGATCGCGGTCAGTTAACTCTGGAACAGGCTAAATGTCACCCAAATGCAAATGTGATTACCCGAGCGATAGGAGTGGATAGCAGTCTTAAAGTTGACAGCAATCACTTTGAAATTCAATCAGGGGATAAATTACTGCTATGCAGTGATGGTCTGTACAACGAAATCTCCAATGACGTTATTGTTGCCTGCCTGCAGAAAAAAAACACTGATCATATTGCTAATAAATTATTGGGAGAAGTGCTCCTTGGTGATGCTGCAGACAACATTTCAATGATTGTTATTGAGAAACAGTAAATGAATGATGATTTAACGGTCATATCACCTGGCTCCTCGAGTGATAACTCAACTAAATACCCTGGTAAAAATGATCGGACAGTTTTTGTTAAACATGATGCTAAATCACAGTCTGAATCAGAACAGTCTGATAAAACCAGAATATCTCATCATTCCGGGCATAATTTTGCTGCAACACGAATTATTAAGCCTCATTTAGACGTTCTGAAGATAGAAGAATCTGTCGAATCTAATAATAACCTCACCATAACAACTGGAAGTGTTTTAAAAAAGCGCTTTGTTCTTAATACGGTTTTAGGTGTTGGCGGTATGGGTATAGTCTATAAGGCCATTGATCTTAGAAAACAGGAAGCTGGTGACAAACATCCCTATATTGCAATAAAAGTGTTAAATGATGAATTCAGAGAACATCCGGAATCATTAATTGCCTTACAACGTGAAGCGCGTAAGTCTCAACAATTATCACATCCCAATATTGTCAATGTCCATGATTTTGATCGTGATGGTGATGTGGTTTATATGACCATGGAGCTATTAAAGGGCAAGCCTCTGGATCAGCTGATTGCTGAAGATTATCCGCAGGGTATACCTGAAAAACAGGCAACACCGATCATTAATGCTGTTGCTAAGGCTTTATACTATGCTCATCAGCATGGTATCGTTCATTCAGATTTAAAACCCAGTAATATTTTTATCACTGACCAGCATCAGGCAAAAATATTTGATTTCGGGATTGCCCGTGCCTGTCAATTATCACAAGATCAAATGGACGATGCCGATCAGCATATTACTCAGGATATTCTGCAATCTGAAAATGTGCCTGATGCAACACTCCTGGCCCCGACCCTTTTTGAGCCGACCCTATTTGATCCGACAAAGTTAGGTGCATTAACACCGACTTATGCCAGTCTGGAAATGCTTGAAGGTAAGGCTCCAGAACCTCATGATGATATTTTTTCTATGGGCTGTGTGTTTTATGAATTACTGACGGGAAATCATCCATATAAGCGCTTATCAGCGGATAAAGCGAGTGAGCAATCACTGCAGGCAAAAAAAATACCGGCACTGGAAAAATCTGAATCTAAAGAAAAAGCAAAAGCGATCTTTAAAACACTTGAGTTTGATGGAAAAAATCGCTTTGAAAATTTAGAATTGTTTATAGAAGCCTATAATTATAAGAAAAAAAGTAAACGTGCAGTCTTATTATCAAGTTTCATCCTGATAATTTTTTTATTAATGGTTTTTTTTCCTCAGTTTAAGGAGCAGTACCACTTCAGTCAGCAGACTCAATTTATATCCTTCGTCAATTCACTTGATAGTGAATTACATCAGGATGACATAAGCAAGATTCAACACCATCTCAATACGCTTGATAATAAGACTAAAAACTATGTGCTGGAAAATATTAAGGATAAATGGCTGATCTTAATACAAAAGGAAATTGCTGGTTTAATGTATGGTGACAGCAATAAGCATCAGTATGATGACGTTTTTGCTTTGTTAAAAATAACTCAAAGCTACTATTCTGATTCAGCTCAGGTTGCCAGACTCTTTGAATTATTTGAAAAACAAAGATTTATTGAAATTAATCGCCTTAATAATCAATTCAATGAATTGTTAGAAACTTTACAGTTTTCCTTATCAATCAATAATAGCATAGAACATGAGAAAATATTACAGATTATAACTTCTATTAAACGGATTGAGGCAACTCATCCCTTAGTCACCGATCAACGTTTATTACTTATCTATCAGGAAAACATTGAACGTTTATCAGCAGAATATAAAATGGCAGAGGCAAATGATTTATTAGAAAAAGCTCAGGTGATTTATCCCAATGAAATTGTATTATTGAATCTTGCCGATAAATTAAAACATATAAAATTAAATATTAAAAATAAAATGCCTGTTTATGAAGATCCAGATTTCAATACTCAAGATATTGATATTTCCATGCTGAAACAGAAATTACTGATAATGATTTCACAGCCTGACATTTCAGATGACTGGGATAATGAAGTGAGTCTTATTTATCAGCAGCTGTTAAAAACACTGGGTCATCGTTCAATCTGGCTCAATGAAAAAAAACAGACTCTGGCGTCTTTGTATTTACAAAAATCTGTTTCAATGCGTGATGATCAGCGATTAGTAGAAGCAAGACGATTTCTTGAAAAAGCAAAGCAATATAATCCTGCTATTTTTGGACTGGATGATGATGAAGCTATTTTAAATGCATTAGAAAATATTGTTCGTGTTAAACATAATGCAAAACAACGTCTGGCTAAAATTGAGGGGCTTAAAATAACCCTGACTACTCAGCTTAAAGCACAGGAAATGAAGGCTTCCATAAGAACTTATAAAGATCTAAAGCGGATACTGGGTCGCAATGATCCCTTTATTGCCACTGAAGCAAAACACAACATTGCTGAGGCTTATTATAAACAGGCAAAGCAGATGTTCAGCAATAAAGATTATCCAAAGACAATTGAAATTGCCGGCAATGGTTTGAAATTTGCAGGGCAGCATAGCGCTTTGAGAATACTTAGAAATAAAGCTGAAAAACAACAAAATATATTAAAAAACAGTCTTCTGCTGGCTCAACAATCACCCCAAAAAGTTAACCTGAAAAAACAGGTCAGCCTTAATAAAGAAGTAAAGAATGATATCAATCTATCCAGTGAACAGGTAAACACGCCGTCAGCTGATCGTTGTAAAGTTCAGTATGCCGGTTATGGAAAAAGAAAGCGGGCTAATTGCTATGATAATATTAACGATCATTTTAAAGCACCCATTTTAGTTGTAGTGCCGCCGAGAAATTCTAACGAGGGTGCATTTGCTATTTCTAAATATGAAATCACCATAAAAGACTACAATTATTTTTGTCAGCAGTCAGCAGAGTGTGCTGAAAAGAAAGGCAATAGTTCATTGCCGGTAACTGGTATTAGTATTGATAAAGCAGAAAAATATGTCCATTGGCTGACTAAAATGACCCGTAAAAATTATTCAATTCCAACCTCAGGGCAATGGTTACATGCAGCTAAAACACAACAATCTATTCACTATAATGATGTTAACTGCCGTATTAAATTTGGCAGTAAACTTTTAAAAGGTCAAAATATGCTTACCGCAAATACCGGGCAATCAAATCCCTGGGGAATTATGAATATCATTGGTAATGCACGGGAATTTGTTATGGACAACACAGTGACTAGTGCAAGAGGTGGTGCGCATATTGATGCAATTAAGGATTGCACGATTGATAATAAACAGTCAAATATCGCACAAGGTGATTCTTATACTGGTTTTAGAGTGGTTAGAGAAGTTAAGGTCCAGCTATAAATGCCTCAGGTATATCCTTTATTTGTTTCTGGTGATCAAATAGCCGCCCAGTAATACCGGTAATACACCGGCAATTTGACTATTTTCCGGCACTTCATTTAAAGTCAGATAGGCAAATAATAAAGTAAATACGGGAATTAAAGCGGCCATAGCACTTGCTTTGGTAATGGCAATTCGATGGATGGCTTCAACCCAGAACATTTTTGATAAGCCCATTAATAATAAGCCGCTGACGGCAATATAAGGCAGTGCACTTATTATTTCATGCCATTTTGGTATGGGTTCAATCAGGATAGCCAGCAGGAGTAAAACGGGCAGGGCAATAATGCTTCTAAACGCTAAAATGGTTTCAGAACTCACTTGATTTCGTGCTCTCTTTTGGTATAAATTTGCAATAGGTGCAATGGCGGCAGCAACTAATATCAACAGGTCCCCGACATTAAAAATAAATTCATCAGGCAATAGAATAATAACAGCACCCGTTGCCATGAGAATAGCTCCCAGTAAATGAATGCCGGCGAATTTTTCGCTACCCAATAAATTAAAATAAAGAAAAGAAAAAAACACCTGCAGGAAGATAAGCACAGCCATATTTCCCGCTGTAGTATAGGATAGCCCAATGTAGATGCAGGCAAACATAATACTGATAAACAAAGAGCTTAGAAGCAGATCTTTATAGGCTTTCCATAGCATGAATTCTCTGGTTTTCTTGCGCAATACAACTAATGTCATAAAGCTCATTGCGGCAAACATCAGTGTAAAGCTATAGACATAAACCGGAGTGATGTATTGCAGGGCTAAGATGGTAAAAATAGGAAACCAGCCTTCAGAAAATGCAAAAGCCAGCATAAATAATTCACCTGAACGTTGTTCTTTGTTCACTTTATTACTGCCTGATCTGTGATGAATCTGGATTCTTAACCTTTTCTCTGAGCCATAACGCGTTCAACAGTTTCAACAATCGCCTGAGTTTGAGAATCAATTTCGATATTGATCCGGTCACCTGGTTTTCTGTTGCCGATATTGGTTCGCTGCAAAGTTTCAGGGATCAGGTTGACATTGAATGTGGAGTCTTTGACATCACCAATGGTCAGACTGATACCATCTATGCCAATATAGCCTTTGCTGAAAATAAAACGCTTAAATTGTTCCGGAATGGCAAACCAGATCTGACAATTATTTTCAGTCTTAATCACTTCAGTCACTTTGGCAGTAAATAAAATATGGCCTGACATTTGATGTCCGCCAATTTCATCACCAAAGCGAGCTGCGCGTTCTATATTAACCGGGCTGCCGACCTTCAGCTCACCCAGATTAGTCAGCTGAAGTGTTTCCTGCATTAAATCAAATGAAATAAGATTTCCATTAATATTAGTGACTGTCAGGCAGCAGCCATTATGAGCGATAGAGGCACCTGTTTGTAAGCCTTCAAGTAAGGACTCATCAAGCTCAATGGTATGAGTGCGAAAATTCTCTTTTTCAATGATATTGGTAACTATTGCTGTGCCTTGTACTATTCCGGTAAACATGCTTTGTTAGTATCCTGAGGTGTTAGACGTTGCATGCAACGTCTCTACCATAAAACCATTTATGTGATAACTGTCGCTTCTGTGCGTCCCGTTAATGCTTTAAGATCACTCACTTCAACAGAAAGAGTGATAAGCTCACTCAGTGCCTGCTGGGTTTCCTGATGCATGTTATCAGGATTTGTTTCATAGCTTTCATAATAGATCCTTAAGGTTGCACCACTGGTGCCTGTCCCTGATAGTCTGAAAATGACTCGTGAGCCGTTAGTGAAGCCAATGCGGATCCCCTGATGTTCGCTGACACTATTATCGATCGGGTCGGTATAACAAAAATCATCACTATAACTGACGGTTAATGAGCCAATCTTTGTATTGCTTAAATTTTTAACTTTTTCACGCAAGTTTGCCATTACCTGGTTGGCGGCTTTGGTTTCAATTGCTTCATAATCATGACGAGAGTAATAGTTACGGCCAAACTCCTGCCAGTGTTTGTGTACAATGTCGGCAACTGATTCTTTACGGCTGGCCAGAATATTCAGCCAGAAAAGCACAGCCCAGAGACCATCTTTTTCACGAATATGGCTGGAACCTGTACCAAAGCTTTCCTCACCACAAAGTGTGACTTTGTCAGCATCCATTAGATTACCAAAAAATTTCCACCCGGTTGGTGTCTCATAGCTGTCCAGCCCCAGTTTTTTGGCCACCTGATCCGATGCCTGACTGGTGGGCATAGAACGGGCAACACCCAGAATTTTGCCCTTATAGGCCGGTATGTGCTCAGCATTAGCTGTTAAAATGGCCAGGCTGTCACTGGGAGTGACAAAAATATTGTTACCGACAATCATATTTCTGTCGCCATCACCATCTGATGCGGCGCCAAAATCAGGCGATTGCGGAGAAAACATGAGTTCGGCAAGATGATGTGCATGAACCAGATTAGGATCGGGATGCTCACCACCAAAATCTTCCTTGGGAATGCCATTGATGACAGAACCTTTTGCCGCACCGAGTTGATTTTCCAGAATTTCGACTGCATAGGGGCCGGTTACAGCATGCATGGCATCAAAACAAAGAGTGAATCCCTGTGAAATCATGTCTCGGATGGCAGTAAAATCAAAGAGTTCATGCATTAAAAGGGCATAATCATGCACTGAGTCAATGATTTCCACGGTCATACCATCCAGATCATGTGTGCCAGGCTGGCTGAGGTCAATTTCTGAACTGTTATCGCTGATAAGATATTGAGAAATTTCTTTTGTTTTTGCATAGATGGCATCGGTAATTTTTTCCGGTGCAGGTCCGCCATTGCTGGTATTGTATTTGATACCAAAATCTTCATCAGGACCGCCGGGGTTGTGACTGGCAGAAAGAATAATACCGCCAAATGTCTGTTTTTTACGAATAATAACGGATGCTGCAGGTGTTGATAATATACCGTTCTGACCGACCAGTACTCTGGAAAAACCATTAGCACTGGCCATCTTGAGAATGATCTGGATTGCTTGTTTATTGTAATATCGTCCATCACCACCTAAAACCAGTGTTTTTCCCTGAACATCACCAATTGAAGCAAAAATAGACTGCACAAAATTTTCCAGATAATGCGTCTGTTGAAAATGCTTTACTTTTTTTCGTAGTCCTGAAGTCCCTGGTTTCTGATCATCAAAAGGGCAGGTAGTGATTGTAGTGACGGGCATGATTTATTCCTTAATCTTTAATAAAAAGCAGGCAAATTTCTTATATGGGTCGATATTTTACCTGATTCAGGCAAAGTATTGAAGAAAGCCTTGAAAGTCTTAATTTAACCCCCACATTTTCTAGCATTATTTATAAAAACCATCTTTTACTGAATCGATCCTAAGGGGAAAATGAATGAGTGTTGAAGCACATAAGGAAACACTGGGCTTTCAGACAGAAGTCAATCAATTATTAAAGTTAATGATTCACTCTCTGTACAGCAATAAAGAAATCTTTCTCAGAGAACTAGTCTCCAATGCGTCTGATGCCATCGATAAATTGCGCTTTGAAGCGATTAGCGAAAGTAAACTGTATGAAAATGATACCGAGCTGAAAATTTCACTGTCTTTTGATAAAGAGGCTCGAACCATCACTATATCAGATAATGGCATCGGTATGTCACGTGATGAAGTGGTTGAAAACATTGGTACTATTGCTAAATCCGGTACCCGTCAGTTTCTGGATTCACTCACCGGTGATCAAAAGAAAGATGCCAATGCCATTGGCCAGTTTGGCGTGGGTTTCTACTCTTCTTTCATTGTCGCTGATAAAGTCAGCTTACGTACTCGCCGCGCGGGCACAGCAGCTGATCAGGCTGTTTTATGGGAATCTGCCGGTGAAGGTGAATTTACCATAGAAACGGTGGATAAAGAATTTCGCGGCACAGAAGTCACTTTGCATCTCAAAGAAGACGAAAGTGAATTGCTGGATGGTTATCGTTTAAGAACGATTGTTCGTAAATATTCTGACCACATTACTGTTCCAATTGAAATGCTTAAAGAAGCTGTACCTCCGATGCCAAATGAGGATGGTGAAGTTGAAGATGATAAAGACATAGAAGATGTGATTGAATATGAGGTCGTTAATAGTGCTTCAGCCCTCTGGACTCGTGCTAAAAATGATATTTCTGATGACGAATACACTGAATTTTATAAGCATGTCGGCCACGATTTCGAAGCACCTCTGGCACGTTCTCATAATCAGGTAGAAGGTAAATACGAATATACTTCCTTATTATTTATACCTAAGCGTGCACCATTTGATATGTGGGATCGTGAACGTCAGCATGGTATCAAACTTTATGTGCGTCGTGTTTTCATTATGGATGAAACTGAAAAGCTGATGCCGAATTACCTGCGTTTTGTCAAAGGTATTATTGATTCAAATGATTTACCATTAAACGTATCCCGTGAAATTCTTCAAAATTCAAAGGTTCTGGATAATATTCGTTCCGGTTCAGTGAAAAAAGTGCTGAATTTGTTACAAAAAATGGCCAATAATAACAAAGAAGACTATCAGACTTTTTGGAAAGAATTTGGTCGTGTTATAAAAGAAGGCCCTGGTGAAGATTTTGGCAATCGCGATAAGATCGCTAAATTAATTCGTTTTTCCAGTACCAATGATGATAAAGAGGAACAGGAAGTTTCACTTGATGATTACATCTCCCGGATGAAAGAAGGGCAGAAGGATATTTATTATATCACTGCAGACAGCTTTGCTGCGGCTAAGAACAGTCCTCATCTGGAAGTATTCCGTAAAAAAGGTATTGAGGTCCTGTTATTAACCGATCGTGTTGATGAATTCCTGATGTCTTCTCTACCGACTTATGAAGAGAAAAACATTGTCTCTGTGGCCCGTGGTGAACTTGACCTGGGTGAGATGGAAGACGAGGAAGAAAAGAAGGAACATGAGAAAACTCAGGAAGAATATAAAGATTTTCTGAAAAAAATCACTGATTCTCTGGGTGATGACGTCAAAGAAGTTCGTATGACTCATCGTCTGACTGATTCTCCTGCCTGTCTGGTCACAGGTGAACATGATATGAGTGCAAATCTGGAACGTTTATTACAACAGGCTGGTCAGGATGTGATGGGGCATAAGCCTATCTTTGAGCTCAATCCTGACCACCCTCTGGTTAAACGTCTCAGTACTGATGTCGATGGTGAGCGTTTTGATGACTGGACACGTATTTTGTTTGAACAGGCTTTATTAAGTGAAGGCGGTCAGTTAGAAGACCCGGCGACATTTGTCAGCCGGTTGAATAAAATGCTGCTTGATCTCACCAGCTGATAAATCATAGTAAACAGGG
>DAOVUK010000046.1 GCA_030632625.1 Gammaproteobacteria bacterium | reverse complement strand
ATTGGGTTACCAAACTCTGTGAAGTAGGAACCGATCAGTTTAGCGATAAACTGATACCTGTATAGTTTTTAACTGTCAGGAATCCCCTTCCTTTCCGCTTTAGCGGCAGTCTGTAAGACTGAGGTGGGGGAGGATGTCAAATCCGAACAAGCTGATCAGTGATGGCATCTTTTATAATCGTTGGTTTGTCATTATCACCCAGCGGTCCATGCAAAATATAATCCAGCTTATTGTTAAACTGCAGCCGAACATCAAAAGCACTAT
The DNA here is from genome assembly GCA_030632625.1 of Gammaproteobacteria bacterium. GTDB lineage: Bacteria > Pseudomonadota > Gammaproteobacteria > GRL18 > GRL18 > GRL18. The sequence continues at coordinate 11,428 of DAOVUK010000046.1, read as the reverse complement.
AAGACATATTTTTGCCGGTGATATTTGCACTGGTGGAAATTATGGGTGTCTGGCATTGACGGCATAATTCATGAACAATGGGATGAGCACTGATACGCACGGCAACGCTGTTGAATTTTCCTTTAATGAGCGCTGATGTTGCTGCTGGTGCGGGCAGGATCCAGGTGGTGGGACCTGGCCAGCTGGACTTGATTTTTTCTAATATATCCGCCTTAAGCGGGCTGAAATAGGGCTCTAACTGGGACAGATCAGAGGCAAGCAGGATGAGCCCTTTTTCTTTTGGGCGTTGTTTTAATTGTAAGAGTCTTTGAATGGCCTCAGTATTATTCGCCAGACAACCCAGACCAAAGACGGCTTCAGTCGGGTAGGCAATCAGACCGCCTTGTTTAAGAATGTGAACCGCATGACGAATTTGCCAGGGGGGTATGTTCCAGGTTGACCTTTGCAGCATTGGTACTTTCGGCTAGTGAAAAGTGAGTGAAAGGTAGAAGTTAATGAACAGTGGGTGTTTCTTCATATAGCAGATCCTGGATCCAGGTAAATGGCCCGGCAGAATCAGGGAGATTGAACAGCACCATTAAAATGACCCATTTCATCTGTTCCTGATTAATATGGGCAATATCCAGAGCCAGTGCTTTATCAATAATCAGTTCGCGTTGACTCGGAGTTATCACGCTTAATTCAACCAAATCCAGTAAGACACCACGCGCTTCTCTATCAAATTTTTCAATTTCCAGTGGACTAAAAAGACGGAAACTACTACTCTCCAGTGCTTCATCGTAAGTAAAATCATCTTTTAATATGGCCAGTTCGTCCAGCCAGTCAAATGCCTTGCTTACCTTGGCATCATGGAATCCAATTTTAGATAGTTCATTGCGAATACTATCCTCACTGGGAATATCGGACTGGTCATCATCCAGATAGGTCTCAAAAAGGTACATAAGGATATCAAGTACTTCTGTCTTCATATAAACAATATCACTTTTTATAAATAAAATAAGTAGTTACAATAAGTCTTCATTATAATTCATTACTAATAGAGAAGGAAGAGAGAAGGACTGCAGAAAAGGTCAGTTAGATTTGAGTGAGATCATGCCTCCGGGATGAGACTGAATATAATCATCCACCTCAAGTAAAACCAGATTAGCATTGATTTCTGCGACACTCAGGCCTGAACGGATAGTGAGAGCATCGACAGATATAGGGTTATAAGCAAGATTTTTTAAGATTTTTTGCTGGATTTTAGGCAATAGAGGATTGCTGTCCCTGGTCTGGGTTAATTGACTATCTATTGTTTGTGAGCTGCTGCCTGAATCAGCTGACGGGGATATTCGCGAGGCGAGCATCAGGCTGGCAAGCTCTTCCAGTATATCTTCAGCTGTTTCAACCAGTTTTGCTCCGGATTTAATCAACTGATGACAGCCACGGGAAAGTGGATTATGGATTGAGCCTGGAATAGCAAAGACTTCTCTGGCTTGTTCTAAGGCAGAATAGGCGGTGATCAGTGAGCCGCTTTTCAACGCTGCTTCAACCACCAGGGTGCCGACACTCAAACCGCTGATTATGCGGTTACGCTGTGGGAAATTACCTTTCATCGGCCCGATACCCAGAGGATACTCAGAAACAATGGCACCCTGTTCTATTAACTGCCAGGCCAGTTCTTTGTGACGTGCCGGATAAATTCTGTCCAGCCCTGTACCGGCAACGGCAATGCTTTTACCGTTAGCCTTAAGAGCACCGTAATGGCTTTGGGCATCAATGCCCAAAGCCATGCCGCTGGTGATGACCATCCCCTGCTGAGCCAGATGATGGGCAAACTGCCAGGCAGTTTCATGGCCATCGATACTGGGGTTTCGACTGCCGACCATGGCGAGTTGAATTTCATTGAGCACGCTGACCTGACCTTTAATAAACAGCAGCGGCGGTGGTGAATGGATTTGTTTCAGTAATTCAGGATAGTCAGTTTGTGTCAGCAGCAGAATATGGTTTTCAGCAGCTTCAGCCCAGAGCAGTTCCTGCTCTACTGCTTTCCAGTCGGGTTCCTGTATGGCTTTTTGTACGGCATTCCTCTGCACAGGGGATAAATCAAGTTGTGTGAGTGTTTCGGGTGAGTCAAATAACAGGCGGGGACTGGAGTAATGTTTGAACAACTGGCTAAAGGTAGCAGGGCCAATGCCCGATGCTTTGTGTAAGGCCAGCCAGTAAGACAAATCATCCATGATTGACTCCTGAGGAAAAACGGATGCTAAACACTGGATGAACTGCCGGGTTTAGCATCCTTTGATCGAGTAAAATTGATTACTTCGACTTTAAATTGGCTAATAAAGGTGATTTAATCACATCGCCAACACGAAGATCTGTCTGTGCATCCATTACGAGGGCATAGCTGAGACGATTAAATGTACGAAAAACCATTAAATTGCCATTGAGCTCATTGGGTAATTTAACCATTGTGTTAGCACGAATCGGATCTTTTACCGTGGTGCCTTTTTTATAAATATTAAACACGTCACCCGCTTCCACTCCGTCCTTCAGACCGGCATCAATAATAACAACATCCATTGCACCGACCATCATAACCCCGGGCTGAATTCCAGATGTTAATACGCCAATGATGCTGCCAGGACGATTGACTAAAGAGGGTCGTGGTATGAAGCTAGCATTAACAATACCGCTTCTGTTAACGGGAATAACGCGATGCTTTTTAAGAATTTCAGCCTTAGAACTTTCGATATAAATAGTTGCCGGGCTGCCCTTACGCTCTAAAGTTCCATCGCCCAGGAAAACGGCTTCATAACCTAGTATTTCTCTATTGTTAGCAGGATTTCTATAGGCATTTCCGCGGCGATAGACACCATAGGTGGTGTCAGTTGTGTCTTCAGCAATCCCCATGACATAAATAGAGTTATCGGCACCTGCGGACATATGCTCACCACTGATATCGATGATATAGGGCAGGTTGGAATATTCACCGGCATTGAGAATGCGATTATTGGTCATGTAAGGAGAAATAATATCCAGAGGAATTGTTGGAATGGCGCGATCCAGTGCTTCAGTTCGAATTTCGGGGCTCAGACGGACTGTTCGTTTTCCATATTTGCCTCGGGTAATATAGGGTTTGCCGTCAATATAAACCAGTTCAAGAACATCGCCCGGATAAATCCAGTGAGGATCTTTAATTTGTGGATTAATTTGCCAGATTTCCGGCCAGTACCATGGTTTACTTAGAAATTTTCCGGAAATATCCCATAAGGTATCCCCTTTAACTACGGTATACTTTTGTGGGTGACCGGGTTTGAGTTCTATTGTTTCAGCCTCAGCTGAAACAAAGAATACAGTGGCAAGCAATAAAACAGCTATTACTTGTGAAAGAAGTGCTTGTGAAAGAAGCCTGTTATTGTTTTTCATATGAATCCCTGAATTCATTGGAAATCTGCAGTAACTACTCAGCGTATTCATCTTTTACTCCATAACGGCGTTATTTTCGTACTCAAATGGTCACATATTTCTATATGCTCACATTTTCCGTGCGAAAATGCCTTGTTCTGAAGCAAAATCTAAACACGCTGAATAGTTACATCTGCATTTATTTAACCAGTTAAAGGTGTGGTTGAAAGAATTACAGTCAAAATGCCACAGTCTAAATTGGTATCCCTGCAATGATTTTAGTAAAGAGTATGAAATAAAACCATAAAATTATTAAAAAATTATAATAAAATCCAAAGATTAGCTCAAATTTATAATGTTTTTTATTAAATATAAAGTGTTTTATCAAAAATTACCAACCTGGTTAACACTTTTTCTATCAACAAGTGTGTTTTTTTTGATAAAATCATTGATTCAGGACTTTAGAAATTTTTTTCGCTGAGTTCGTTAAAAATTTCAATTTCGCAAAAGTACTTCTCCTTCAGAGAATGGTCACTATATATGGTAGTCAGGCTGTAGCTTAGTCTTTAGCTGATACTGCTTTTTATGAGAAATAAGAGTTACAACATACTATGGCTTTATTGGATATCCTTTGTTTTCCTGATGAGCGTCTGCGCACCAGAGCAAAACGAATTGAACAAATTACTCCGGCACACCTGCAGTTAATAGATAATATGCTGGAAACAATGTATGCCGCACCGGGAATTGGTTTGGCGGCAACTCAGATTAATGTGCATGAACAAATTATTGTGATTGATATTTCAGAAGATAAAAATGAGCCATACTGTCTCATTAATCCTCAGGTGATTTCGCATTCAGGCAAGGAAAAAATGGAAGAAGGCTGTCTTTCAGTGCCTGAAACTTATGCAGAAGTGGAACGCGCGGATTCGGTGGTGGTCAGCTATCTGGATCGGAAGGGAAATGAGGTCAAACTTGAGGCTGACGGCCTGCTGGCTGTTTGTCTACAGCATGAAATTGATCACTTACAGGGCAAGTTATTTGTTGATTACCTTTCCAGGCTCAAACGGGATCGGATACGAAAAAAATTAGTCAAACAGCAGCGGATGTAGTGAAGCTATAAGTTGTAAGTTGTAAGTTGTAAGTTGTAAGTTGTAAGTTCAGAGACTAAAGAAACAGGATTAATATCGAGTGAAAATAATTTTTGCCGGGACGCCGGAGTTTTCAGTGGTGGCATTGCAGGCAGTTTTGGCATCTGAGCATGAAATTCTGGCTGTCTATACTCAGCCCGACCGTCCGGCAGGCAGGGGGCGGAAGTTGACGTCCAGTCCGGTCAAAGCACTGGCTGTGGAAAATAATATTCCGCTTTACCAGCCTGTGAGTCTAAAAGATGACGCTGCTCAGAAGGAGCTGGTGAAGCTGCAGGCAGATGTCATGATTGTTGTTGCTTATGGTCTGATTTTGCCAAAAACTGTGCTGCAGGCACCCAAATACGGTTGTTTAAACATCCATGCATCAATTTTGCCCAGATGGCGTGGCGCAGCACCCATTCAGCGTGCAATTCTTGCCGGTGACGCTCAAAGTGGTGTCACTATTATGCAGATGGATGAAGGGCTGGATACCGGAGACATGCTGACCATAAAACGCTGTGACATTGAAGCTGAAGATACCGGCAGCAGCCTGCATGACCGGCTTGCTGCTATGGGGGCTGCAGCCCTGATGCACACCCTGGATGATATTGACTCAGACAGTCTGCAGCCGCAGGTTCAGGATGATTTGCAGGCAGTTTATGCTCACAAGCTGGATAAAAAAGAAGCACAAATAGACTGGCAGCAGGATGCGGCTGCTATTGTGAGAAAAATTCAGGCTTTTAACAGCTGGCCGGTGGCTTATACCGATTATAAGGGCAAATCATTACGCTTGTGGCTTGCTCGTCTGATTGACTGCGATGCCGGCCAATATAATGAGCAGCAGTCTTGTGAATACCAGTCTTGTGAATACCAGTGTGGTGAAGTAATAGCGGAATCACCAGAGGGAATTGATATTGTTGCCAGAAATGGCGTCGTGCGCATAATGGAACTGCAAATGCCGGGTAAAAAACGTATTATGGTGAAAGATTTTATCAATGGCCAAAGCTTATTGGGTATTCACTTTTAGAAATTTGGGGTAAAAATCTAAGTGAAAAAGCAACAGCATCAAAGTTCCCTGTCATCCAGGAAGCCCTCAAAACATCCGCTCAGACAGTCAGGTTCGGATTGCAGTATTCTGTCATCCAGAGCTGCTGCGGTTAAAATTGTGCAGGATTGTATTGAATCAGGCGTCTCTTTATCCGCTTTACTGCCTCGTTATCTGGAACAAATTAAGCCGGACTCCCGTCCCCTGGCGCAGGAGATCAGCTTTGGTGTACTGCGCTGGTATTATCGCCTGCATCCCTTACTGGCAAGGATGCTCAGCAAATCACTCAAGGGCAAAAAAAAGACTGTGCACTATCTGCTGCTGGTCGGGCTGTATCAGCTTAACTATCTTGATAAGGTTGACTATGCCGTGGTGACTGAAACGGTTAATGTCTGTGATGAGCTGCAGCAGTCCTGGGCCAAAGGTCTGGTGAATGCTGTTTTAAGACGTTTTCTCCGGGAAAAAGAGGCATTATTAGCTGAACTTGATCAGTCTTATGGGAGTCGTTTCGCCTATCCTGAATGGCTTATTACAGCCATCAAGCAATCCTGGAAGAAAAATAAACGTTCGATTGAATCGATACTGGATGCCGGCAACCAACGCCCGCCCATGACTTTAAGGGTCAACCGGCAGCGGGTTGAAATTGATGACTATTTGCAGCAATTAGAGGAAAGTAAAATTACATTTTCCCGAGCATTAAGCTCTGAGCCGGCTGCTGCTGAATATAATACCCATGCCATTATTCTTGATAAACCGGTCTCAGTAGAAAAATTACCTCTATTCACACAAGGCGCTGTGAGTGTCCAGGATGGTGCTCCGCAATTAGCTGCCCGTTTGTTATCGCCGCAGCCGGGCGAGCGTATTCTGGATGCCTGTGCGGCACCCGGCGGCAAAACAATGCATTTATTTGAACAGCAGCCCCTGCTGGCAAGTGTTGTGGCTCTGGATGTTAGCTCAGAAAGACTTAAGCGTGTGCAGGAAAATAGTGTACGCCTGAATATTCCGCCTGAAAAGTTAACGTTGATGACTGCAGATGCAGGCACTCAGGAATGGTGGGATGGACAGCAGTTTGACCGTATTTTACTGGATGCGCCCTGTTCTGCTACCGGGGTGATCAGGCGTCATCCGGATATTAAAATCCTGCGCCGCTCAGAAGATATTACCGCACTGACCCGGCTGCAGGCACAAATACTGGATAATCTCTGGTTGATGTTAAAACCCGGCGGTGTGCTTTTATATGCGACCTGTTCAATCCTGAGGGAAGAAAATGACTATCAGGTATTGTCCTTTCTTCACAGACAGGCGCAGCAGGAATATAAGCCGACAGAAATTTTAATTGAGGCTGACTGGGGAAATACCATGCCGGCAGGGCGTCAGATTCTTCCAGGGGATCAAAATATGGATGGTTTTTACTATGCCTTGCTAAAAAAAGGGCCCAGCAGGGATTTAGAGCAGGATTATGGTAAAAATCAGATCAATGAGACAAATATGGACGTTGCCGAAAAATGAACGAAGCTTCGTCTGACAGGGAAACCGGTGTTAACAAGGAGGTTTTGGCCAATAACAACGCAAGATTTTTTATCGAGCGCAGACGTCGTAAACGTTGTCCTGAGTGCCAGTTTTTTTTGGCTTTTGCCCTGATTTTATTAAGCTCTTTAGCGGTCTCGTTTTTATTAAATATATTTCCGAGCCTGATAAACAAGGGTGACTTTCAAATTATTTCAGCCAACTCTTTTGAGAGAAAAAATAATATTGTCATTGATGCTGATCTAAAAATGGATTTCCCTGATGAAGTCGTTGAAGCCCTGGAAAATAGTATACCATTAACCATTGCTGTTGAGATTCAGGTTTTACGTGAACGATTCTGGTGGCGAAATCTTATTATTAAAGAATCAACACAGCTGTTTGAGCTGCGTTATCATCCATTAACAAATGTTCATGAGGTGAAAAATATTGTCACAGGTGAGCGCTATACGTTCAATAGTCGTCAGGATGCCATGGCTGTTCTGGGGACAATTCGCGCAGCTCATCTGATTGAAAAAAAAGAACTCAATGATAATCGACAATATTATGTACAAATGCGCATTTTACTTGATATTAGTCGTCTGCCGCCGGCACTGAGGCAAATTGCATCATTATCATCATCCTGGCGTCTGGAAAGTCCATGGTTTCGCTGGGCAATTAATGATAAGCCCAGAAGCAGGGCAGCAATGACTGCAGCGGAATCAGCTGATTTAAGTGTTGCTCTAAAAAGAAAAAATAAAGAGCCAGAGCCAGAGCCAGAGCCAGAGCCAGAGCCAGAGCAGGAGCAGGAGCAGTCTCAGCCTCAAACTGCAGCGCCTGTTGCAGATATAATTTCAGATAAACCTGATAAAGAGTCAAAAGAATGATGAAAAAACTGTTTAATGGCCCGGCAGCCATCTTTATCATGTTGTTAGTGCTGTTTTTTTCATTGCGCATGATCAGCAGCTCCTCAATGGATGCCGAACAGTTTCAGCAATTATATTACCTGCTGCTGACGGTGAACCTGGTTATTCTTGTCATGCTGGTTTTTCTTATTGCCCGTCAGGCATGGCGTCTGCTGCGGCAATTACGTCAACATGTTGCCGGTTCAAGGCTGACATTACGCATGGTGATAATCTTTGTCAGTCTTGCCGTTTTTCCGGCCCTGGTGGTTTACAGTTTTTCTATTCAATTTATTCATCGCAGTATCGATAGCTGGTTTGATGTGACTGTAGAACAGGCACTAGAAGATGCGATGAATCTGAGCCGTTCAACTGTTGATGAAAAAAAGAGGACGTTGTTACGGCAAATACGTCGCTTAAGTGATGAGATTCTGGTTGACCTTGATACAATTTCCGTTATCTCCCTGAGTGAAATACGAGAAAAAAGTGGTGTTGATGAAGTGACCCTGATGACATCCAGAGGGCGGATACTGGGTTCAAGTTTTGTTGAAGAGGGGGACATTGTCCCTGATATTCCCAGTTCAGATTTATTACTGCCGCTGCAGCAGGGACGTGATCATGTCGTCCTGGATTTGAGTGAGGACTCTGACCGAATGATTCGGGTGCTGGTGCGCATTACCTTTGAAGGTGAAAACGGCTTTTTGATACTGCAGGCAATGGTGCCTTTAAGCGAACGTCAGCACCGTTTGGCAGCCAGTGTACAACAGGCTTTTTCCGAATATAAAGGGTTGGTGTATTTACGTAAGCCGCTAAAAATAAGTTTTACTCTGACTTTGTCTCTGGTTTTATTGCTGGGTATTTTAAGTGCGGTCTGGGCCGCTTTTTACTCAGCAAAACAAATTGCTGCTCCGATTAGAGATCTGGCTGAAGGAACCAAAGCTGTCGCTGAAGGAGAATATCATAAGCCGATTCCATTACTGAATGACGACGATTTTGGTTTGCTGATCCAGTCGTTCAATAAAATGGTCCGGCGTTTATCACAAACGCATAATGAGTTGGAAGAAAGCCATCAGCAGGCCAAGAGCCAGAGAGATTATCTTGAAGTTGTTCTCAGCAACCTGTCTTCCGGCATCATCAGTTTATCGCAAAACAAGGAAATCCGAACCAGTAACCCTGAAGCCAGCTTGATTTTAGGCGTTAATGTGACTGACTATCATGGTCTGTCATTATTTCAATTAACCCGGGAAAAGCCGGCACTGGAAGCACTGATACGCTCGATTATGACGGCCATCCAGAAACAGGTAAAACACTGGAGTGAGGAAGTGACTCTGAGTGAGTTAGATGGTCGTAAGAACTTATTATGCCGTGGTAATGCGCTGGCCGATGGTGGTTATGTCATCGTGATTGAAAATGTCACTTCGCTGGTCCAGGCACAAAAAGATGCCGCCTGGGGAGAAGTGGCAAGGCGTCTGGCCCATGAAATTAAAAATCCTCTGACACCGATTCAGTTATCTGCTGAACGGCTGCGTCATAAATATTTGAAAACCATGAACGAAAAAGATGCTGAGACAATGGATCGTTTAACATCAACAATTATTAATCAGGTTGACAGTATGAAAGAAATGGTTAAAGCCTTTTCAGAATATGCCAAAATGCCTGAATTGAAGACGCAGCCGCTGGATATCGAAAGTCTCTTGATGGAAGTAGTTGACCTGTATCGTGGTAGCGATAAACTAACCATATATTCTAAACTGGCGATCGGCGGTACCCTGGTTGAAGCCGATCAGGGACGCTTAAGACAGGTTTTTCATAATCTGATTAAAAATGCTGTGGAAGCATCAACGGGACAGGATAAAAGCAGCCTGATGGTGAAGACCAGTTTGCTGGAAATTAATAATCACTACTGGAGTGTCCTGGAGTTGACTGATAATGGTCCCGGGTTTCCAGAGGATATGCTGGCTAATATATTTGATCCTTATGTGACCAATAAACCTAAGGGCACAGGGCTTGGCCTGGCAATTGTGAAAAAAATTATTGAAGAGCATGGTGGTTCCATTGTTGCAGAAAATGCACCACAGGGTGGTGCAAAAATTATGATCCGACTACCGGTTGCGTAATAGTTGTTGCATCCCTGATATTTATTTTAAAAATCTATTTAATGTAAAAGCGAGAGAAGACATGGCGTCAGCCTATATACTTGTTGTTGATGATGAACCTGATATCCGGGAACTGGTGCAGGAAATACTCCAGGATGAAGGTTATGAAGTTGAGATTGCTGAAAATGGTGCAACGGCCAGAGAAAGCTGTCGGCGAAAACGCCCCGAACTTGTTTTGCTAGATATCTGGATGCCGGATATTGACGGCATCAGCCTGCTCAAAGAGTGGAAGGAGCCTTTCGCAGACAACGCTGCTGAAAATGATGTACCCGGGAATTTTCCGGTGATTATGATGTCCGGACACGGCAGTGTTGAAACTGCGGTTGAAGCAACTCGCCTGGGTGCTTATGATTTTTTAGAGAAACCTCTGTCACTGGCTAAACTCCTGCTGACAGTCGAACATGCTCTGGAGGCTCATAAGCTGGATGAGGAAAACCAGGGGATGCGCCAGCAGCTTTCAGTGGCTGATGAACCTGTGGGTAAAAGTCTGGTCAATCAGACTTTATCCCAGGATATAAAGCAAATAGCACAGCATGATTCCAGAGTTTTATTTGTTGGTGAACCCGGTAGTGGTAAAAGCAAATATTCCCGCTTACTGCATCGTCTGAGTAAACGCTCTGAGCAACCCTATATTGAATTAGGTGTGGCGACTCTGGATATTGAAAATTCAGCAAGAGAGCTGTTTGGTTCGGAAGTGGATGGTAAAATTTATTATGGACTGCTGGAACAGGCTGGCCGGGGAACACTCTATATTGACGATATCGGTGATATGGATATAGCGACTCAGGGGCGTTTATTAAGTACTCTGGAAACGGGACATTTCCGCCGTCTGGGAGGTACAGATTCTATTGTGCTGAGGTGCAGGATTGTTACCGCCTCTCAATATAAACTGGAACAGCTGGTGGATCAGGGACAATTTAAATCAGAACTATATTTTCAGTTAAATGTGCTGCAGGTGAAAATTCCACCGCTGAGAGAGCATCGTGAAGATGTACCTGATTTGCTCAATTATTATCGTGATCGATTTGTTCAGCAGGAGCAGTTTAATTATCGTAACTTTTCAATAGCGGCTTTAAATAAATTGAGAAATTATGACTGGCCGGGTAATTTAATAGAATTAAAAAATCTGGTGCAGAGGCTTTTAATTGTGTCCGACCTGGAAACTATTACTCTGCAAGAAGTTGAAACCAGTATCGAATATGAAACCCGCAAACAAGACAGCAAAGCGGATGATGCCAATGAGATGATGCCCAATGACAATGCCTTGAGCTCCTTTTTTGAACACCCACTGAAAGAAGCAAGAGAGCT
>DAOVUK010000113.1 GCA_030632625.1 Gammaproteobacteria bacterium | reverse complement strand
TGTTGCTGCAAAAAACTTTTTGTACCCCGTGCAAGCACCTGGTTTTCAACCAGTGGCATAAGCGGTAATTCTGTCACCAGCCCCAGATTAATCACCTGCAGTGACAATCCGTGCTGTTTTGATAAAACAGAAATTGCAGCACCACCGGCAGAAAAGTTTTTTACCATTTCAGCCGTCACGGCCTGAGGAAAGGCAGAAACATTCTCCTGTGCAATACCATGATCAGCTGCATAAATAATAATCTGCGCCTGATCAATATCAGGCTCCTGTGTTTTTTGCAGCGTTGAAATCTTTATGGCAATAGTCTCAAGGACACCAAGAGAGCCTTGTGGTTTAGTTAACTGATTTTGCTTCGCCTGTGCGCGAACAAAATAAGCTTCATCCATATTATTTACCGCTTCGGATAACCACTCAATCATTTTCTTGCTCTGGTTTCTGCTCTGGTTCTTTTAGGGTTTGTTCAAGTCCGGCAACCACCAGGGTAACACGATCACTGATTCGTGCCAGCTGCTGATGCAGAAAACCAGCTTCATCGACATAGCGCCGGCTGAGTTCGCCCATAGGCACGACTCCCATACCGGTTTCATTACTGACAATGATAATGTCAGCTCGCGACTGCTGCAATTGTTGGATAAATTTATGTTTTTCAGCAGCAAAAATATCAGGATCTGAATGACAAAGTAAATTGGTCAGCCATAAAGTCAGACATTCAATCAGTAGAATCGTATCAGGCTGGTTGTTTGCCTGCAGAATTTCAGCCAGTTTTACTGGTTCTTCAATAAGCTGCCAATGTGCTGCCCGCCTCTGCTGGTGGTGTTTAATGCGCTCAGCCATTTCCTCATCATGAGCCGTTGCAGTAGCAATATAAATGATCTTTTTTAAATGGGATGACTCAGTGTGAGAAATCGATGCAACTCTTGATTCAGCCAGTCGGCTTTTTCCAGAACGAGCTCCACCGAGAATTAATTCTATCAATACGATTCACTTATTAAGAGGTTAAACAATATTTATGCAAGGAGCCTTCAGCTAATAAAAAGGTGCCTTTGTCGCTTTGCAAACATATTTAAAATGCAAATAAGACAGTGCACATTTTTATGTTTAATGAGAAATTTATGGTTCTTTAGCAATAACACAGCGATTTCTACCTTCATTTTTAGCCTTATAAAGTGCTTTATCAGCACGATTAAATGCGCTCTCAGGTGTGTCATTTTCCATAAAGAGACTGATACCGCAGGAAATGGTTACTTTGACATTATTGCCCCGATAATGGAACTCAAGTTTTTCAATCGCACTGCGAATTTTTTCTGCAATTTTAAAACCACCACCTAAAGTGGTTTCCGGCATCAGTCCAACAAATTCTTCACCACCAAAACGTGCTATAAAATCTGTTTCCCGTAAATTTTTTTGTAACAAACCTGCAACCACTTTTAAAACTTTATCACCAGCCTGATGCCCATAAGTATCATTGACTTGTTTAAAGAAATCGATATCCCAGACCATAATGATCAGGGTTGAGTGATAACGTTTCCAGCGAGCATATTCCTGTTTTATACGTTCATCGTATGCCAGACGGTTGGGTAATTGTGTCAATTGATCAAGCAATGCTTTATTCTGGGACTCTATAACCTGCTGGCGCAATTTACCGCTTTCACTTTCCAGTTGCTTTAACTGTGTTGCAAGCTTGTTATTTTTTTCTTCAACCTGAGCAACTCGCTGGCTTTCCTTATCCCGGTGTAAATCAATATGAGTGATGATTTTATCCAGGTGCAATTGTACCGCTTTTTCCATCTCACCAATATTATTAATGGCTAATACTGTGTCACCAATGCCTTTTACCTGCGCCATAACAGCATCATCTAACGCCAGTCCGTTCTGGTATGATTGCTGATAGTCTATCAGACTATTTTTCAGATACACATCGACCTCTTCAAGACGACCATTAAGAGTCTTCAGAAAGCGCTCAAAATCTTTTTGTTCCTGCTGAACATTACTGCGCATTTTACTGATCAGTTGAGCAATTAATTTTAGAGCCTGAGGCAGCTCTGCTGTTGTTACACCATGAGAAAAATTCTCTTTAAGCTGCTCAGCTTTTTCTTTGACGACATCTTCAAGTGGTAAAAATTCAATCAGACGTATTAATAACTCATTGTGATCTATCACGTTATTAACAGATTTCTTAGCCATATTGTCAACAGAATCAGGATGGTCAATCACGCCTGAATCATGGAGAATATCTTTTAAGTCATCGAGTAAAACATGAATTTCTCTGGTTGGTTTAACTGCAAAAACTTTGTCTTTTAATTGCTCTCTCACTTCATTGCTGACATTGAGGCCATCAATGATTGACTCAAGCACATTTTGTACCGTTGCAACAACACTGCTTAACTGCTCCTGATTGAGAGATATATCCTGCTTGGCTATTTCTTCTTTGCTGTCAACAAGTGAATAAGAACTTTTTTGTTCTATTTCATTGGTGGCTACTGCATCTGCTGCATTTAATGAATCACTATCCTCTGATGGAATTTTATCTGCTGCAGGTTCACTGGCTGAAGGCTCTTCACTAGCTGAAGGCTCCTCACTGGCTGAAGGCTCTCCACCACCAGACTCCTTGCCAGAGAAAAGCTTCTTTAAAAATCCGCCACGAGCGGGTTGATGGTGAGCTGCATTTTTTTCATTTTCTAAAACCGTCTGTGCAACGATAGCGGATAAGAGATCGGTAAAACTTTTGATTAACTCACTTTGCCCGGGTGGATTTTCTGTTTTAAGCTCTTTTAGAAGTTTGCGTGATTTTTTTTCTGATTTGCCGCTCAGATGCATTTGTTCGATAATTCTCAATAAAAAACCGGCATCACCTTTTGGACCATCCTTAGCCATATTATCAAGTTTGACAATATCCTTTGAAACGCTTTCCAGAATTGACTGAATTATCTGATTATCTTTGCCTTTTCGTATTGCTGTACGTAATTCGCCCAGACCTTTATCAAGATTTTTACTATTACCTTCTGCAGCCAGTGTCAGCCTTGAAATGGCCTGCTTAAACAAATCTTCCAGCGACTTCCATTTTTTTTCACGACGCTCTATATCATCAAGACTGTCGTAATATTTTTGTTTCCACTGCGGGTTTTTATCTGCCATGATAAATTTTTATTAAACCTGGAAGTTATTTACTTTATTGGGGGGTTAACTTAACTATAATAAAAAACACACCATAAAAAAAGGCATAAGGGGAAAAACCTTATGCCTTTAATCACGAATTTTAGAAATAAAATTCTTTTAAAATGTTCCTTTTAATTTCATTTGCGTATTAATTTTTGGACTCTTTTTCAATTTTGTCTGTAAGGTGATCAACTACGTTGAACACATTATCATGGCTTTTAGCCAATGTGCCATTGGTACGATATTTACCCTGAACCACAATATTGGGTACTGATTTAATACCATAGCTCTCTGTCATGCTTTTTGCACGACGGGTTTTAGCAGCAACTGTGAAAGAATTCAGTGCCTGATCCAGTTTTTCACTACTCACACCATTGGCTTCAAAAAGCCCTTTCACCTCATCAAAAGAACGAATTTTTTTGCCTTCACCATGCATCGCTTCAAAAATAATTAGATGCATTTTTTCCTGAATACCTAAAACTTCAGCGGCATAATAGAGTGATGCCAGCGCTTCCCAGTTTTTATTAAAAACAGCAGGCACATGGATAAATACAATATTATCAGATTTAGTTTCCTGCCATTTTTCAATATAAGGTTCAAAGCGATAACAATGCGGACAGGCATAGGAAAAAAACTCTATCACTTCAACCTTGCCATCGGTTGGTGCCGGCTGAGCTTTTACCAGAAGTTCATATTCCATGCCTTCATCAAAATCAGCCCAGGCAAAACTGCTCATACCCAGTACCATTAGAAGAGTCAAAATTCTGCGCATATTATTTTCCTTATTTCTTATATTCATCATTCTGCATTAGTAAAATTAGAACACACTTTTTTTAAATAGTTCCAAACGACTATTATAATTCACCGTAAGAGTGTAAACCGGATAAAAACATATTAACACCAATAAAAGCAAAAAGTGTAATAAATAAGCCGATCACAGACCACCATGCTAATGGGCGTCCGCGCCAGCCTTTGGTCAGTCTCAGATGCAGCCAGGCTGCATAGTTCAGCCAGACAATCAACGCCCAGGTCTCTTTTGGATCCCAGGACCAGTAACCACCCCAGGCTTCTGCTGCCCACATAGCGCCCAGAATTGTCGCCAGGGTGAAAAATGCAAATCCTAAGGCAATGGATTTGTACATCACATCATCCAGAATTTCCAGATCAGGGAAGCGCTTGATAATGGCCCCGTTTCTACCCATCTTCACCATAGTATCCTTAATAAGGTAAGCCATACCAAGCATTGCCGCCAGAGCAAAAGCACCATAACCAACAAAATTTGCCGGCACATGGATTTTCATCCAATAACTTTGTAAAGCGGGCACCAGAGGCTGGATTTCACTGGCACCACGTGAACCAAAACCATACCAGAGCAAAAAAGCAACCGCTGAACTGATCACCAGAAGCACGAAGCCGCCCATATTATAGGTTTTGTTCTTACCTTCATAATAAAGATAAAGTAAAGCCGTAATAATGGAAAAAAGAATAAATACTTCATACAGATTGCTCACAGGGATATGACCCACATCAACATGAATTAAATAAGATTCACGCCAGCGAACCAGCAAACCGACCAGACCCATTACTGTAGCAGACCAGGTCATGGCTGATGCCGTTTTATTGCTGAATTCAGAGCCGATAAACAAGCCGATAAAGTATGCCGCAGTGGCCAGCACATACAGTGCTGACATCCACATAATGGCGGATTTACTGGAAATTAAAAATTTCAGGAAAAAATTACTTTCTCCCAGAGCCAGATCATTGCCATAGATATAAATTGCCAGCAGAGAAATTAATGTGACAAAGATAAAGTAGGCTCGAACGGGTTTCCAGAACCAGCCCCAGACAATAATAGACAGGGCTGAAGCAAATAAAATACCGACTTCATAAACATCCATAAGGGCTGAATACTGCTGCCAGACAAAGCCTGTAGATAAGAGCAGAATGCCTGCCCATACCCAGTCAAAAGGACTGAGCTTACTCCATAAACTTTGTTTCTCAAAGATGTTTTCCATCTCCTGACCTGTCATTGACATAATTTGCGACCTGCTTTGTATATAAGAGTTATGTAAGAGTTATGTAAAAGTTATTTTTTTTGTGCTGTCGAAAATTGCTTATCCAGAAGTTGTGAGAATGCCTGAAATTCCAGAGCAAATTCTTTCTGATGACGATCGCCTGAACCGGCAACAATAAGTTGTGATCCCTGTTCACCCTCAGCATCACCATCCTGCGGTGTAATAATAATCCAGATACGCTTATGTGCGACATAAAACATCAGCACAATACCAATACATAAGAGAACACAGCCAAGATAGACTAAATCTTTTCCCGGTGCTTTGGTGATCTGAAATCCGGATGCCTCTTTGTGCACAAAAGATTTTATCTGTAAAAAGAATGGGGCATTATAATTTGCCAGCACACCCATAGTATTGACCAGATCATCGTAATATTGTTCCTGAGCCGGGGTAATATTGTTGCTGATATCAACACCCTCCTGCTGTAATACTTCCAGATAAACAGTCCCCAATATGGTTTGCAGGACTTTAAAATAGGAATCACTGACTTCTTTTCTTTTATCTTCGGGCACCTTATCATTAATTTCATTCAATACTTTATCAAAACCACCCTGATGAAACTGTTCAGCCAGCCGCTGCATGACCACTGCTATTTGGGCAATTATTTGAGGGTCGGGGGTTTTAGCTGACTGTAAAGACAGCGCTGCCGTTTTTTCAGCAATACGCTGCATCTGCTGATAATCATTCAACAGGGCCTGAAAAGCAAAAAATCGTTTTACACTGACCTGATCATCCGCAGGAATAAAAAGATAGCGGAATGGCTCGGATGTGCTGCTGCGAACACCACTGAGGAAGAAATAACGTCCCTCCTGTGAAGTAGGATTCATATAGTTAATGAATTCCTGTGCCTGTCCTGAACTGTCCCGTAAACGAAAAGTCAGGCTGGGGCCCATATTCTTAAATTTACGACCTGTCTGTTCGGCTTTCGGGTTAGGCTGAACATTGGATGCCTTAAATTCAGCCAGCTCCAGCTTATATTCACCGTTTGATGTCGGCATAACTCGAGTCTCACCAACCACCAGTTTAAAAGGCTCTGATTGAGAGGACAGAGGCTCCTGACCCGACGTATCCAGAGACCATGCCTGCAGATCCATAATGGAGCCGCCATCATCAAATGATGCCTGATATATTGCAAAATCTTTGTACAGCAGCGGATGGTTGACTTCAATGGTTTTGCTGATTTTTTCACCGGTTTCTTTATCTTCAATGATAATATCACTTTCAAATGATTTGGGCATACCGGAGTTATAATGCTCTATCCGAAAATCAATGAGGCTAATGGTAAAGGGCAGTTCCTGAACTAAAAAACCATCGCGCATCTGTAAAAAAACCAGCCCCGTGGTACTCCCTTCCGGGATATTAGCATTACCACGAAAGGCATGATTTTCGTCTGCTTTAAGACGGCTGATATCAGGAACCTGTGAGGCAAATAAATCGCGTGTTTCCGGCTTAAGCTGACCCGCTACTTCTCGTAGTTTCAAATTAAAATTACCGTCATACAAAGCACTCAGACAGATAACAATAATGGCACCATGGGTAAAGATATAACCTAAACGATTAATCGCACCTTTTTTAGCCGCAATGGTGATCACACCCTGATCATTTTTCAGGCGGGACTGATAACCGCCATTAGTCAGTTTTTGCTGAATAAACTGAGCCGTTTCATCCGGGGCTGCTGGTGCGCTCCATGAGCCTGAAGAATGCATAAGCTTTAATGATTTAGAGGTGACATTCAAACGAAACTGACGCCACTCTCGAATGATAAATGGTGCATAATGGTAGAGACAGGTAGCCGTTGAAATCAGCAAAAAACCCAGCAAGATGACAAACCACCAGGAGCTATAGATATCAAAGAGCTCCAGAGAACGGAACACTTCAAACCAGAAGGGGCCAAATTTTACAATATAGGTGTTGTAAGCCTGGTTTTGCTGCAGGATAGTACCAATAACTGATGCAATACCAATAATGACAAATAAGCTGATCGCTAATTCCATGGAACCTAAAAAGCTGAGAATAACCTTAAACAGGCCATGCTCCTTGCGGTTTAATCGTTCCCGTTCAACAGCTTGTTCTTGCAGAGAACGGCTGCTATCCGATTTTATTTCGTTACTCACGTTGTCAACTCAATAATATTTAGTCAAAAAAAAAGGGGTGGTCAAAGACCACCCCCCATTACTTATTATAAAAAGCTAAAAGCTAATTAGCAACAACTTTAAGTCTGCTGACAGCTTAAGGCTGTAAACCCTGAATATACTGAGCAACGGCCTTAATTTCCGGGTCACTCATACGTTTTACCGCATTACGCATCATTTTACTGGCGTCATTAGTACGGCCGACATCAGCACTACCCATACTTTGCGCTGCAGTGCGGAAATCTTTTAACTGTTTTTCAAGATAAACTGATTTCTGACTGGCTAACTGAGGATAACCAGAACCCGGGTTACCGCTGCCTGCCGGGCCATGACAGCCCATACAGGCTGGTACACCAATTTCAGCAATACCACCCTTATAAATCGCTTTACCCGCATCAACCAGAGCAGGATCTGCTTCACCGGATTTTATTTTCTGGCTGGCATAAAATGCAGCAACATCCTGCATGGCCTGATCATCAAGCGGCAAAATCATCGCGTTCATAGTCGGGTCTTTACGCTTGCCTTCTTTAAACTCTTTCATTTGTTTGTAGAGGTAAGCTGTGCTTTGCCCGGCAAGATTAGGAAAATTTGGCGTGGCGGCTAAAGAGTTACCGTCAGCCCCATGGCAGGCCATACAGCTTGCAGCTTTCACTTTTCCAGCATCGGCATCTCCAGCCGCATGTACGACACCTGTCAAACCTGCTAATAAAGCAGCAACGATAACAATTTTTTTCATGGTTTTACCTAATTCTTGATGTTTTAAATTTTTACTCTTTATACATTGGCTAACTTAACTGTTTTTTAAAAATTCTTGCTTACTTTGCAGCAGCAGCCATATATTCAACTACTTCGTGGATTTGAGCTTCAGTCATCTGAGTTCCGCCATTGGGAGGCATAGCACCTTTACCGGTAATAACAACCTTAACCATAGCATCTGTACCCGTTGCTATTCTAGGAGCCCAAAGCGCTTTATCACCAAATTTAGGTGCACCGG
>DAOVUK010000484.1 GCA_030632625.1 Gammaproteobacteria bacterium | reverse complement strand
GGATCAAAAATAACCGGCTGTTCCTGTTCTGTAGACCCTTCTATGAAACCATCTGTAAAACCATCTGTAAAACCATCTGTAAAACCATCTGTAAAACCATAGTTGCCTGACCATAAATCACCATGCAATAAAGAGGCGGGAGGCGTATGGCCTGCCAGAAGTGAGTCCAGATTATTGAGCAGCTTGTCAGATAAGGGCTGTAACTGTTGTTTATAACCCTTATCGTAGAGCATTTTAAATTGCGGGAGCAGGCGTTCTTCTCGCCAGAATGTTATCCAGTCGTTATGCTGCTGATTGCTTTGCGGCGTGCTGCCAATAATATTATCCTGGTACCAGCCATATTGACTAGCGGTTATTTTATGCATTTGCGCCAGTGCCTGACCCAGTTTTTTGCTGTCACCATTTGAGTGTATGCTAAGGTATTCAAGTACCAGGTAGCTTTTAGAGTCCGCAATGCCAAAGCAAACAGGCTGTGGGACCTTTATTGCATTGGTTTTAAGAGAAAGGGCTTGCGATAACTCATTAAGACTATCAAATTCAACTTGAAACATGTATTCCAGACTGGCAGAGTTAAGTTTGATAAAATAGTCCTGACCATCAGTGCCAGTGACCCGATAGCTTGAGTTAATGCTGCCGCCGCCAACGCTGCTTATATTCTGAATTTGAAATGGAGCCTTCAGCCTTTCACAAGGAGCCTTCAGCGTTTCATAAGGAGCCTTCAGCGTTTCATAAGAAGTGTTCAGAGTCTGGCTGATGTGATCAGTAATTTGCTGCCAATGGGTCATAGACGATCCCTGTTTATTATTTGCCTGTTTTTTATAAAAACAAAGAGAAAGACTTCAGCTTAATGCCGGAAAAAAAATTAAAACCAGAACTAAAGCCAGAGTTAAAACCAGAGCTGAAAATAGTTCAGGTTGCTGTGCCGACACCGTTACGAAGAAAATTTGATTATCTTCTATCCGAGGCAATTAATCCAGATCATGTTTTGCCTGGTATGAGAGTGCTGGTGCCCTTTGGTCGAACAAAACAAATTGCCGTTGTGCTTGCTAAGTCTTCTGAAACGGACATTGATGTCAAAAAATTACGTGCCATTAGTAAAGTGCTGGATAAAAAACCGATTTTACCCGAGCCGATTATTAAATTACTCAACTGGGTTGCTGCTTATTATCACCATCCAATCGGTGAGGTGTATCAGGCGGCATTGCCGGTACACTATCGTAAAAAAGAATCGGCATTAGAACCGCAAGTAACTTTATGGTTTCTCACGGAGACTGGCAGAGAAGCGGACTGGAGTTTGTTAACACGGGCAGTGCGTCAGCGCAGTATTTTACAACAACTGAAAAATGCGCCGGATGGATTAACCAGGGAGCAGATTGCCAGTGAACAGGAAGGGCAATGGCAGGCTGCGTTAAAAGTTTTATATGAGAAAAAATGGCTGGACTCACGAGTCAAAGAGACCGTTATTACTCAATATAAGCCAGGAGCTGAGATAGGCAAAAATCAGGGCTTACTATTAAATGCAGAACAGCAGACTGCCGTTGCAGCTCTGATCCGCAATGAAGATTGCTATAGCGCCAGTCTGATTGACGGCATTACCGGCAGCGGCAAGACGGAAGTTTATTTATCATTTATCGAACGACAATTAAAAAATGCCAGACAGGTTCTGGTTCTGGTGCCGGAAATCGGTCTGACACCACAATTAATTTACCGTTTTGAACACCGTTTTTCTGTCAAAATTGAAACCTTGCATTCAGGGTTAAATAATACTCAGCGAATGAAAATCTGGCAACAGGCTGCCAGTGGTGAAATTCGTATTTTAATTGGTACCCGCTCTGCCGTTTTTACCCCGATGCCTGAACTGGGGGCCATTATTATTGATGAAGAACATGATCTTTCTTTTAAACAGCAGGATGGTATTCGCTATTCGGCAAAAGATATTGCTCTGGTTCGGGCAAATAATGCCAATATCCCTATTATTTTAGGTTCGGCAACGCCTTCAATGGAGTCACTCTTCCTTTGTCAACAAGAGCATGGCAAAAAAAACAAAATGGCTCATCTGAAACTACGTCAGAGAGCAGGCAATGCCCAACCGCCGGAAGTTCATTTAATTGATGTGCGGGGGCAATATTTACAGCATGGCATGAGCCGTACTTTAATTGACTTGATCAAACAACATCTGGCAAGAGAAAATCAGGTGTTATTATTTCAAAATCGCCGGGGTTATTCGCCAGTCCTGCTGTGCAATAAATGCGGCTGGATCAGTCATTGTCATCGTTGTGATGCAAAATTAACCTATCATCGACAGCGAAATCACTTACGCTGCCATCATTGTCTGACGGAACAGCCGTTACCCTCACAATGCCCGGAGTGTGGCCATGGCGACTTGTCACAACTTGGCATGGGTACAGAGAGAGTCGAAAAAGTGGTCAGAGAAATATTCCCTGACATTGAAGTCATACGCATTGACAGAGATACCACACAAAGAAAAGGTGCCTTACAGAATATGCTGGAGCTGGCCAGAGATGGTCAACAGCAAATTCTGATAGGCACTCAGATGCTGGCCAAAGGACATCATTTTCCCAATGTGACTCTGGTAGCTATTCTGGATATTGATCAGGGGCTTTATTCCATTGATTTTCGTGCTCCTGAGCGACTGGCTCAGTTAATTGTGCAGGTTTCAGGACGAGCAGGCAGGGAAGAAAAAAAAGGTCAGGTGGTTCTGCAAACGGCTCATCCG
>DAOVUK010000333.1 GCA_030632625.1 Gammaproteobacteria bacterium | reverse complement strand
CATTGCTGACAGAGACTTTTGCTGAGAAATTTTTCATCATAAGCCACAGGGTGGGGGGCATTGAGTGTTTCTTTGCGGAAAGGGCCAAAGATTATACCGTCTTTAACATGGCAGGCAGCACAGGTGACACCTTCTTTTTGTAATTCAGGATCAAATCCGGGATTAGTTATACTTTTCAGATCGTTATACAGACCGGATTCAGAGGACAGGATTATGGGTGATTGATTTTCCAGTGGTGTATGACAGACGGAGCAGGTGGGATCGCCTTTATCCTTTTTTAGATAAGCGGTGAAAAATGGATCAGTAAAGGCTTTTGAGTGCAGTGATGTTTGCCATTCCTGATAAATTTCTATGTGGCAGGTACCGCAATCCCTGGCTTTTAATGAGATTACTCCTGTTGGGACTTCCTGATGAGAGATATATCGGGCTGTTTTATCCGTTAGTTTATAAATGCCGTCTGGATTTAAAAAAAATAAAATAAGCAATAAAAGTAATATCAGAGTACTTGTTGTAAGAATAAATTTTTTCATTAATTATTTGTAACCACTCAGCGTATTCATCTTTTACCCCATAACTGCGTTGTTTTCGCCCTCTACCCTCAAGGGGCACCTAGAAAATGGTCACGTATTTGTATACGCTCACAGCGTCTGTGACAATTTAAAGAGAAGGACCAAAACGCCTTGTTCTGAGGCAAAATCTAAACACGCTGAGTAGTTACAATTATTTTTATTTATCCATGCATTTATAAAAGGAAGAAAGATTATTGCTTTCTTCGATTGGCAAGAACGGATTTTAATCGTTCTGCCATGTTGCGCAGTAAATCTTCAGTTGTCTGCCAGTCAATACAGGCATCGGTCACTGAAACACCATATTTCAGCTGGCTCAGATCATCGGGTATCGATTGATTCCCCTGGTGCAAATGACTCTCCAGCATAATACCAATAATAGAAGTATTACCCTCAAGGATCTGCTGCACCACATCATTGGCCACCAGAGGCTGCAGTTCAGGCTGCTTGTCTGAATTACCATGACTGCAGTCCACCATCAGATTTTTAGGCAATCCGGCATCATCCAGTGCCTTTTCTCCCATGGCAATGCTGACGGAATCATAATTGGCTTTTTTACCACCACGTAAAATAATATGTCCGCAGGGATTGCCGCGAGTCTGCAGTTGTACTACCTGGCCTTGTTGATTAATTCCCAGAAAATGATGGGGTGCTGAAACAGAATGCAGGGCATTAATGGCAACACCCAGGTTGCCGTCTGTACCATTTTTAAAACCAACTGGAGTTGACAGACCACTGGCCATTTCTCTATGAGTTTGTGATTCGGTGGTGCGTGCACCGACTGCAGTCCAGGAGAACAAATCAGACAGGTATTGCGGTGTGACCGGGTCAAGGGCTTCAGTGCCAGCCGGGAGACCCAGCTCAGCCATCCAGAGTAAAAGCTCACGAGCTTGTTTCAGACCCGCCTGGACATTAAAGCTGCCATTTAAATCAGGATCATTGATCATGCCTTTCCAGCCCACAGTGGTCCTGGGTTTTTCAAAATAAATACGCATAACAAGAAGCAGAGTATCACTGAGTTCATCACTGAGAGCTTTTAATTGCCTGGCATATTCTTTTGCTGATTGCACGTCATGAATAGAACAGGGGCCTGCAACAACCAGCAGTCGATGATCGCTGCCCTGGAGAATATTGCGAATTGCCTGACGGCCCTGTAACACCGTTTGTTCAGCATCTTCTGTCATCGGGAGCTGTTGTTTCAACTCACTGGGGGGGATGAGTATTTTTTCAGCAACAATGTTAGTGTTGTCAATATTTGTGCTGTCGATGTTGGTGGTGCTCATAGCTAAACCTGCTGATATTAAAGTTTGTTCTGTATTATCCTAAGAAATGGCCTCCTTTGACAAGTAAAATATTATCCTCTATAGGCTAAATATAAATAATCAGTTCATATTTATCAAGTCACGATGATCACCCGCAAAGCGTCCAGTCTGGGATTAACAGCATTAAAAATTGCATCCAGAGACCGCAGCTGCTGTGCGTAGAATTCAATTTCTTCTTCGCGGATATTAGGATTCACCTGAGCCAGTGCTTTGAGACGATTAATTTCATTGAGCAGTGTTTGCTGACTCGCTGCTCTGGCGGTTGTTAAAATAGCGGGGGTCTGCTCCAGACATTGACTTTCAGCCCGGGAAATCATCTGCTGTAAAGCCTCATCTTTGGCTTTAATTATCTGCTGAGCAATCTGGTTTTTTATTTTTTCTGTGGCGATTATATCGCTATGTCTGATGGCTTTGCTCAGATTCTGGCCTTGTTCATCAATGAGAATACGAATTGTTGTTGGCGGCAGATAACGATCAGCCTGTAGTATTTCATGGGCTGACGTTTCCAGTACAAATAAACATTCCAGCAAAAGAGTACCGGGTTTTAGGGGGATTTGGCCCCCTGACCTTTGCCAGCCAGAGCTGTCCAGTGTGGTTATGGCGGTGTTGCCCATCTCACTGCTATTGATCATATCCATCGCCGTTCTGACCATGGGATGCTCCCAGGTGAAGAACTGTATGTCTTCGTTAGCAAGAGCAACTGAGCGATCATAAGTCAGTGTCAGACCGTCATCAGGCAAACCAGGAAATTGATGTACCATGTGCTCACCGGGCGCAATGATATAACAGTGTTCACTATGGTCTGAGTGTTCAATACCCAGAGTATTAAAGAGTGCTTCCATATAGTGACGCAATGCGCTGCTTTGATGCTCTTTTTCTGCCAGAGATGTCAGTTGATCAGCTTCCGGCTGACGACAGGAGTTATATTCCAGTAAACGATCTCTGCCGTTATGCAGAGAGTTATTGAGTGCTTGATGCAAAGTCCACGTCTTTTGAATTAAGGAGTGCTGAATTAAGTCTGTTTCATCAGGAGGAACTGCTTCATTAATAGATGAACGCATTAATTCATTTTTTAATTGTGCCTGCACTTGTACAAAAACATTATGCCCGGCAGGGCAGGTCTGCGCAAAAGCATTTAAGCCTTCGTGGTACCAGTGAAAAAGTATTTCCTGAGCACTATTTTTCAGATAGGGGATGTGGATCTGAATCGTCTGAGTTTGTCCAATACGATCCAGTCGGCCAATTCTCTGTTCCAGTAAATCGGGATTAAGTGGTAAATCAAATAATACCATCTGATGAGCAAACTGAAAATTGCGTCCCTCACTGCCAATTTCAGAGCAGATTAAAACCGGGGTACCATTTTCTGAATCAGCAAAGAAAGCAGCAGCACGGTCTCTTTCGATAAGACTCAGACCTTCATGAAAAACTGCGGCATAAATTCCAAATTGTGTTTTCAGGGTATTGGCCAGCTCAATTGCTGTGGATGCATTGGCAGTGATGACCAGTGTTTTATTCTTATGCAGAGGAGCGCTGCTGCTTTGGCTCATATGCCTGAGTTCAATAAGCCAGTCACCCAGCCAGCTCACTCTGGGATCCAGCTGAGTCCAGTGTTGTGCCTGTTTTAAATTATTCGCTTCAATCTGATAGAGTAATTCAGGAAACAGGATCAGATTTGAGAAACATTCCTCTTCTGAGCATCGTTCCGGTTTTTGATTTGACTGCTGTTCTCTTTCCTGTTCCAGGAAAGACTGACTAAATTGTTGCAGACTTTTTGCATATTCATCCGGCAATATTTGCGGATGAGCAATGACTTGCCGACCGGGAAAACCTTTGACTGCTGTGCGGGTATTTCGAAACAGAACTCGCCCCGTTCCATGGCGGTCCAGCATATGTTCGATGAGTTCCTGTTTGCTTGTATTGCTGGTGTTGCCTGCTTCGTTGAGAAATTCCTTAATAATGTCTTCTGTTTCTGGATCAAGAGTCTGCTCAGAGCTTTTGTTAGAAACTAAGGCATCCATTGCTTTTGCAACGGGCTGATAGCCCTGTTCTTCTGCAATAAAAGACTTCAGATCAGGGAATCGATCGGGATCCAGCAGGCGCAGACGGGCAAAATGACTTTCGATACCTAATTGCTCAGGTGTTGCTGTGAGTAATAAGATACCACGAATTTGTTGAGCCAGCTGTTCTACGAGTTGATATTCATGACTGCATTGTTCGGCTGTCCAGTGTAGATGATGGGCTTCATCTACAACCAGTAAGTCCCATTCACCCTGCAGAGCCTGTTGATATTCGGCCTCATTGTTAGCCAGAAATTCCAGACTGCACAGCACTAATTGTTCACTGAGAAAAGCATTCTTAGTATAAGAGTCGGCCTCATTAAGCACATCTGGGTTCTCAGCACTCTCAGTATGCATTGCCTGACAGCGTTGTTCATCAAAAATACTAAACATCAGGTTAAAACGGCGCAGCATTTCCACCAGCCATTGATGCAGCAAACTTTCCGGTACAATGATTAAAACCCGTTGTGCCCGTTCATTGAGCAGCTGGTGATGGAGGATCAATCCTGCTT
>DAOVUK010000180.1 GCA_030632625.1 Gammaproteobacteria bacterium | reverse complement strand
GGCAATGGTGCTAATGACTGGGACAACCGTATGAATACTTATGGTAACAACAGTTATGATAATAGTTCTAATAATTACCGTGGTTATGCGCCTTATGGACCTGCTTCGGTCGCACAGCAAGCACCAGCGGCAGCACCAAAAGCAGCAGCGACTAAGTAAAGCAGACCGCATTAATATCTAAAGCACTTATTTTTTCAATTAAAGCCTGAAATACTCTTGAGCATTTCAGGCTTTTTTATTGCTTGAGTAAAAACCTCGCCGGATAAAAAATATGGGTGTAGTTCCTTTGTTACGACGCCGACATTTCTACAATATTAGGCGAATAAATTCGCCAAAAGTTGTTATTTTCGTATATCGTAGCAAAGGAACTACACCAAAAAAATATAGCTATCCGCTTTAAATTTCAGGATAATACAGTTTTTTTCATCTAAGAATTATTGACGAGTCACAATATGGATCTACATACGCACCCTGACATGCATTTAAATTTAAGCTTAAATGATTTTGTGGTCGATGCTACCGAGCAAAATTTTGCGCATGTTGCTATCGAAGAATCAAAGAAACGATTAGTTCTGGTTGATATCAGTGCTGACTGGTGCGGCCCCTGTAATGTGCTTATGCCAATCTTAGATAAGTTGTCAAAAGAGTATGCGGGAGAATTTTTGCTGGCCAAGGTTGATGCTGATGAAAATATGCGTATTGCCGGTCACTATAAAGTGAGAGGCTTTCCTACCGTCATTGCTTTTGTCAACGGTGAGGAAGTCGATCGTTTCCATAGTGCTCAGAGAGAGCCTTTTGTGCGGAGTTTTATTGATAAGCACCTGTTGTGAAATCTCTTCAGCAGTTTCTGTTAAGGCAAATCCATTTATGGGTCATACAGCCGCCGCTACACTTTTCTAATTTTGAGAGAAATACTCAGCAAGATATTCTTCAAAGCTGAGATTATCGGCTGCTTCAATTGCTTGCTGTCTGAGTTTTGACTGGCTGGCCTCCGCGATGTAAAACTGTTCCTGTTCAGCGCTTAAATGCAAATTCTTATAATAGTGGAAATGCTGTCTGGACATGCGCTCTGCAAAGCGGTGAAAGCTTTCACTGTCCTGACGCATATCATCCAGCATTCTTGCTGATGGTGTCATATCAGGATGAGAGACACGTTCAGTCTGCTTTTTAAGGCTGGCAGTATATGGTTTTTCCAGATCATCCCCATCAAGTAATTCACAAATACCGGTCATTTCCTGCATAATTTCCATAGCCCAGTTTTTAAGTGAATGGTTTTTTCCATTTTGGGATAATTTTAATCCTGGTTTACGCCCGTGGTGTGCCGTCAGCATCTCATTATGATCCACTTCCTGACGCTCAGCTAATTCAATCACAGGGCTGTCATGCAGCATGCAGAAAAGTAAAAAGGCTTCTAAAAAGTAGAGTTGACTCTCATTCACACCCAGCGGATCATAGGCATTGACATCGAGTGAACGTAACTCAACGTATTTTACCCCGCGTTTTCTTAAGGCAATTATCGGCTTTTCATTGCCCTTCAGGAGTTGTTTGGGACGAATAGTAGAATAGTATTCATTTTCAATTTGCAGGATATTAGTATTCAGCTGCTGGTATTTACCATTTTTAAGCATGCCGAATTTTTCATAGCCTTCATACCGTGTATTAATGGCCCAGTCTAAACTGCTGATATAACTGTCAATGTTTTTATAACAGGCTTTAATCCCTGACTCATTTTCTTTATTATTTTGATAACCGATGTCGCCCATACGCAATGAGGTTGCATAGGGCTCATAATACGTACTTTCATCAAATTCAACCAGAGTGGTTGAACCGCCAAGTAAAAAAGATTTACAAACTGCAGGCGATGCGCCAAACAGGTAAGGCACCAGCCATCCCATACGCTGACTATTGCGAATCAGGTCAAAATAGCGGCTATTAATAAAATCCTGAGGTGTTTGCTGACTGCCTTCCAGTTCCTGCAGCAGCGGCCAGAAAGATTCAGCCAGTGAAAAATTAAAATGTACGCCTGCTATCAGCTGCATCACCCGGCCATAACGATGCCCGAGTCCCCTGCGATACACGTTTTTCATGGTACCGGCATTGGAGCTGCCGTAATGTGCCAGAGGAATACTGGACTCACCGGCGACAACACAGGGCATACTGGTTGCCCAGAGGAGTTCATCTTCAAGGTTTTTATAGACAAATTTCTGGGTATTCTGCAGAAAATCCAGTGCTTCGGAAATTTGCGCAAAGGGAGGCGTAATAAACTCACTCAGGGCTTCAGAATAATCGGTGGTAATATACGGATGGGTCAATGCTGCACCCAGGGCTTGCGGATGCGGGGTTTGTGCAATACCGCCGGAAACATTCACCCTCAGGCTTTCTTTTTCAAGACCAATTTTATTGCCCGTCAGTAATTGCGCGTCCGAGGCTGCTGAAATGGCATTAAGGCGCTTTCTGATGGTATGATATTTTGACATCTACTACTGTATTCCTGAATTTGTTGTATATCTTCTCAAGGCATTTCGCTCTGGTTTTCGCTCTTGTTTTCACTCTGCTTACCGTACAGGCCACTGGAAACATAAGTTTGATAAATATAACGTAAAAGCACCATCACAACAGCCGAAACCGGCAGGGCAATCAGAATACCAACAAAGCCGAATAACTGACCGCCGACCATAATAGCAAAAATGACGGCAACGGGATGTAAGCCAATTCGATCACCCACCAGCAAAGGGGTCAGTATCATACTTTCAATCATCTGCCCGAGACCAAAAACAATGGCAATTGGGAGTAACAGAGTTAAATCATGAAATTGCATGAGAGAGGCAATCACAGCAGCAAGGATGCCGATAATAAATCCCAGATAGGGAACAAAACTGACCAGCCCTGCCAGAAGACCGACTAATAATGCCAGTTCCAGGCCGGCAATCCATAAACCTGAAGAGTAGATCCCGCCCAGGCAGAGCATAACCAGAAGCTGACCACGCATAAAAGCGGCCAGAACTTCATCCGATTCTCTGGCCAGGCGGGTGACCAGAGGTTCAATGTGACGGGGAATAAGATGAGCTATTTTATCAACAAGAATATCCCAGTCACGCATGAAATAAAAAGCAATCACTGGAATTAGCACCAGATTTGCGACCCAGGCGATAATCAGCAGCCCTGATGTTGAAATGGAGTTGAGCAAATATCCAGCAAAACCGCCAATACTTCGCCAGTTTTCCCCGATGGCTTCTTTTAATTTAGAAAAATCCAGGCCCTGTTCTGAATTCTGGGAGCTCAGGCCCGCAAAATTAAGCAATTTAGGAAAGAGTTCAGATTGAATATAATCAATAAAAGCGGGCAGCTTTTTAACTAATGCAACAATTTGATTTTCCAGCAGAGGCACGAGTAAAAGTAAGGCAATCAGCAGCAATATGGAAAAAACAATAAAAACGATAGTGACAGATAAACCCCGGGAAAGTTTACGTGCCTCAAGCTTATCAACCAGAGGATCGCCCAGATAACCTAAAAATGCAGCCACTAAAAAAGGCATTAATATGGGGGACAGCAGATAAAATAACCAGCCAATCAATAACACAATTGACAACAGCATCCATTTTTGTGATTCAGTCATCACAAGGTCCTATCTTGCCAGCCAGTATTCCAGTTCAGGAAGCAGTTGTTCTACTCTTTTTTCCTGTACCTGAGCCTCAGGAGCAGTCTGTGTGTTACCATCAGATGCTTGTTTTAGCGGCTCTGTTAACGAATCATCCAGTGTATTCAAGGCTTTTTCTCTGTCGCTTGCCGCAGCACTATTTGCTCCCAGATCACCTAATATCACCGGCTTATAGCTATTGTAAGCACTGCTGTTATGCTGCTCATGATTCACCCGGCTGCGCTCAACTGAATTAAGTAAATCACCGAGACGAATTTCCTGAATCAAGGAATTTTTGCTGCTCAGATAATTAATGCTGTAAATCACTTTATCCTGATCTACCTGCATAACAGCAAGTGATTTAACCGTTGCCAGATTTCTCAAATAATCATCCAGTGCCTGAAAATCCTTAAACCCGCCGACATTGTTTATCTGCACTAATACTGAAGAATCATCTGCTTCTCTATACACCTGAGTAAACTGACGGGATAATTTATCAGCCAGTTCATCTATGCCCGAGGCCAGAACCCGTTCAAGGTTTTCATCTCGTATTTCCCAGGATTGTACTTCGCCCAGCATTAATAAATTCCATTGACTCACCCATAAACCACTGGGCTCTTTAAATAGTCTTGAGGTAAGCGTTGACTGGGCCTGATAACGCCTTGAAGCCAGCAAAACAGCATCATGAAAATTACCCCAGATATCGCTTGCCGAAACACCGGACTGATCCTGTAAATCCAGAAAAGGAAAAATAAGCGAAATACCGCGTTTATCGGCCTGCTCTTTAAACACATCATAAATTTCAGGTTCTTCATACTGACTCAGCAGATAGCGTTTACCCTGCGTTTCCTGAGAAAACCAGACTAAAGTCTCAGGCCTGATTTTCCCCCAAATCGGAATCTGCGCGTCTTTTAATAAGGCATTAATCGTTTTGGCATTAAAGCGAACCCAGAACCACTTTTCTTTTTCTTCCTGCTGTTCGCCCTGCTGCGAAGTCTCATTATCAGCTTCGCTCAGCACTTTATAATCATAACGAAATTGAGAAATAGCACCTTCAGCTTTTTTCAGCATCGCACTATAGCCTGTCGAGGCAGCGACATCCGAACGCCCCGAAACTTTAATCAGAACCTGAGTAAATGCTGCTGCAATAAGCTGGTTTTCACTCTGCTGCTGTTCACCTTTTGGGGAATCCACTTTAACACTGGACTCATAAAGTTTGCTGACACTGGCGGCAAAACCCGGCTGAATGACTAACAGACTGAAAATAATAATAAGTGTCAATTGACGAATAAAATAAAAATTACTGGTTTGCTTAACTTTCAAAGCGGAGTTCCCTTTTATTTCCCCGATAATAACCCGATAGAATACCAAAAAATGTGCCGTTAGTATAATCCTGACAGAAAACAAAAAAAATAATATAGCTGCCACGAACAACAACTATTCATCGCGCTTAAACAAGAGCAACAGGTTTGTGGATTCTGTAATTACATTTGCAGTATAATGGTTCCCTTAAATTTTCCGCCCTTAAATATTTGGAGCAGCCAGGTGAGCAAGCAATCTCTCAGTTATCGTGATGCCGGTGTAGACATAGACGCGGGTAACTCGCTTATCGAACGTATAAAACCCTATACTAAAGCGACCCGGCGACCTGGCGTACTTGGCGGTCTTGGCGGCTTTGGTGCCCTGTTTGAATTACCTCTGGATCGATATAAAAATCCGGTGTTAGTCTCGGGTACAGATGGGGTCGGCACTAAGTTAAAATTAGCCTTGATGATCGGCAAACATGATACGATTGGTATTGATTTAGTAGCGATGTGCTCCAATGATCTGATTGTTGCCGGTGCTGAACCACTGTTCTTTCTGGATTATTATGCCACCGGTAAACTGGACGTTGACACCGCAGCGAATGTTATCAAGGGGATCAGTGAAGGCTGTATTCAGTCCGGCTGTGCACTCACTGGTGGTGAAACAGCTGAAATGCCGGGTATGTACGAAGGTGAAGATTATGATTTGGCCGGCTTTTGTGTCGGCATCGTTGAAAAAGAGCAAATTATTGATGGTTCCAAGGTTAAACAAGGTGACATCCTGTTAGGCCTTGCTTCCAGCGGCCCGCATTCCAATGGTTACTCACTTATTCGTAAGGTGATTGAGGTTTCCGGCGCCGATCTGAACAGTGACTTTGATGGCGATACACTGGGTAATCGTCTTTTAGAACCCACTCGAATCTATGTCAAATCTTTATTGGCTTTAGCCAAAGAAATTGAAATTCATTCACTCTGCCATATCACTGGCGGCGGTTTACTGGAAAACTTACCCAGAGTAATGCCTGCCAATACCACAGCAAAAATTGATGCTGACAGCTGGACAAGACCCCAGGTCTTTGACTGGCTGCAGGAGCAGGGTAATATTGAAGCCAGTGAAATGTATCGTACTTTTAACTGCGGCATCGGCATGGTGGTCGTGGTGTCACCAGAAGATCAGCAGCAGACCATTGAATTTCTCCAGCAGCAGGGTGAAACGGTCTTCACATTAGGCACGATTGAAGCCAGTGCAGACACTGTACCCAGCGTTGTTATCAATTAATAGTTATCAGTTAATAAGAATGGAGCCATTACCCATTGTCGTTCTTATATCAGGCGGCGGCAGTAACTTACAGAGCATTATTGACGGCATTGCAGATAAAACACTCAATGCCAGACTCTGTGCCGTTATTAGCAATAAAGCCGATGCCTATGGTATTGAACGGGCAAAAAAGGCAAAGATCCCGACTGAGATCATCGACCATAAGCAGTATGACAGCCGTGAAAGCTTTGATGCTGAACTCACCCAATGTATTGACAAATATCAGCCTCAGTTAATTGTTCTGGCAGGCTTTATGCGCATTTTAACGGATGATTTTGTCAACCATTTTTATGGCAAAATGATTAATATCCACCCTTCATTACTACCCAAATACCGTGGCATTCACACCCATCAGCGAGCACTTGAAGCCGGTGACGACATTCACGGCCTGAGCATTCATTATGTCAGCGCTGAATTAGATGGCGGACCAATTATTTTACAAAAATCCGTTCCCGTGCTTGAGCATGATAGCGAAGAATCTCTGGCACAGAGAGTCTTAGAGCAAGAACATATTG